>JBLNGL010000509.1:0-2560 GCA_050264735.1 Ignavibacteria bacterium
CTTAAGAAAGACTTCGTATGTTTACGCGGCGAGCTGCGGCGTGGCTTTTAGAAGTCTGGTTAACAAGAGTTGAGAATTATCGCAGGAAAATACAAAAGCAGACGTATAAATCTGCCTAAAGAAAATAAAAAGGAGCCGAAATTTCCTCTGAGACCTACAAGTGACAGAGCCAGAGAAACCCTTTTTGATGTTCTCTCAAATTACATCGATTTCGATAGTGTAAAGTGCCTTGACCTTTTTGCCGGAACAGGAGCACTGGGATTTGAAGCTCTGAGCAGGGGAGCTGAATTTTGCGATTTTGTAGATGCTTCAAAGGATGCCTCCGCATCTATCAGCAGAACAATTGATGAGCTTGGCTGTGACGAGAATTCCGCCGTAACGGTTAATGAATCGCTTAGGTTTTTAAAAGCCGGCGTTCATGAATATTACGATATTGTTTTTGCCGACCCGCCGTATTCATATGAAAAATATGAAATGCTTGACCGGGAGGTTATGAAATTAAAACCCCAGTTGTTTGTGCTTGAGACATCAAGGGAATTTAAGCCGGATTTTAAGAGTGAAGGCTATGATATAATTGAGAAAAAAGCAGGTGCTGCAAAATTTATAATTTATATTCAGAAATAGAAAATGAAAAAGACCGCAAAAGAACCAGGAAGAACAGCAATTTACCCGGGTACGTTTGACCCGATAACATTCGGGCACATTGATGTTATAGAAAGGGCTTCGCAGCTTTTTGATTCCGTCATAGTTTCGGTTGCCGGAAGCTCATCGAAAAAAACTCTATTCACTGTTGATGAACGGATTGAAATGATAAAAAATAGTGTAAAGAAATTCAAAAATGTAACCGTATCAAGCTTCAAGGGTCTTCTTGTAGAAAATGCAAAACGCCAAAAAGCTGGTGTAATTATCAGGGGACTCAGGGCTGTTTCCGATTTTGAATATGAATTCCAGATGGCGCTTACCAACAGGAAGATTGCCGAAAATGTAACTACTGTTTTTCTTATGCCCAATGAACGGTATACTTACCTTAACTCAACTCTTGTCAGAGAAATTGCAGCTTTCGGAGGAGATGTTTCGCCCTTTGTACCAGAGTTTGTTAAAAAGAAGTTAAAGATGAAGCTGAAGAAAAAATAAGCAGCAAATACATTATATATTCTTCTTTAGAAATTCAACAATTTTATTTATTACTATCTCAAATGCTTTTGTAGTTCCCTGGAACGGATGTACAACACCGAAAGTGTGACCTGTGTTTTCGACCGGAAAGAATTCGGTCAAGCTCTTATCGGAGTATTTATATAATACTTCCGCTTCTGAAAATCTTACAGATAAATCTTCTTTGCCGTGAATAATTAAATAGGGCTTATCAAGGTTTTTAACTGCATTGGTAATATCAAGGCGTTCTTTATTATTTTCTATATCTTCAAGTAGGGATGAATTCAGCCTCATCATCTGGTTGGTTCTGGTATTTAGCACTTCAAAATAGCCTTTTTCTTTCCATTTCCGTTTGTGCTCTGCTGTATATCTGTCAAAATCCGAAACTGAAGCGAGAGTAATTAGGCATTTTACCCTGTTATCCTCCCGCGCCTTAAGAATAGAGATCCCTCCGCCGCGCGAGTGTCCGATCAATGCGATTCTGTTTCTATCAATTCTATGCTCTTCGCTATTCAAATAAAAATAATTTATAAAAGCCTCAAGATCACCCAGTTCTTTTGTAAAAGTGTTTTGAGCAAATAAATCGAGGCGCGAAAACTCCGTCGGCCTGGAGCTTTCCACTCCGTTAAATGTGAAGTTAAAGCTGAGAGCGGCTATTCCGCTGCCTGAAAGTTTTTCAATCATATACGGGAATCCGCCCCAGTCCTTAAAGCCTTTAAAGCCGTGTGAAAAAATAACGAGAGGGAAAGACTTTTGCTTACCGCTTATGCAGAACAAATCGGTATCAATTTCGATAGCAAATGGATTTGTAAATCGGATATTTGATTTTCGAACCAAGAAAAAAATTTATAACCGTTATTTTAAAAATAAAATTTCGGGATTTAAATTAAATATTTCCATGTACAATGTAATAGCCTAAATTGAGTCTCCGGTACCGGAAGAAGGCCGCTATTGGTGGGATTTAATCCTCTTAGAAAGGGACTAAAAGCAGAGTTCTTTATGTGTGAATTTACATCCTTAAACCCTGATTTTACGGAAGTTCAAAGTTTAAGACTTTATTTTAATGCTTTTAAAAAAAGCGGATTTATAACGATATATTTACAGTTAAGCCTTATACAGAAAACAGGGCTGTTTATTGAAATATTTAGACATATCTGTTCTATAAATAAGTAAATACAAGTCGTATATGGAACTTTTATGAGGGCAATTTTTAGCGGTGATTAAAATTTGTATTGCTCGGTTTATTAAACTTGTTTAACATTGACTATTGAAACTTGTAGCAGTCTAATCTGAAATAAAAAAATCCTGATGCTTTGCTCGGCAGCATCAATATCAATTTTTTTGGGAAGATACAAGTTCCATTTAATATAATTTTAATTAACTCGAATTAAAAAACTTTAACAAAAGG
>JBLNGL010000510.1:0-3345 GCA_050264735.1 Ignavibacteria bacterium
ATTTCACAATGTCTGATTGACTTTTCTTTACCATTGGTTCGTTCTCCAAAACATCATATATTTTTAGAGGTCCCATAAAACTTTCATCATTAGGTAACTATTTGAGACTACAAGGGAGGGAAAAAATTAGAATTTTACTCAAGAAATTATGTATAGTGCCTCAACTCAAGATATAGCGGAGAGACAGGGATTCGAACCCCGGAAGGTCTTGCATCCTTAACGGTTTTCAAGACCGCCGCATTCAACCACTCTGCCATCTCTCCGATTTCATTAATTCATGGAACTTATATCCGCTTTTATATGATTTAATTTCCAGCTCTCTTTTATATGCTTCTGATTTTGTTCCGTATTCTTCAGTGTATACTATTGCCCAAGGCTTATAGGCTTTTGTGGACTTTACTCTTCCACTATTATGTCTTATTAATCTTCCTGACAGATCTGCTGTATGACCTATATAATACCTAGTGACCAATTGACTTTTAAGTATATATACTTTGAACATTCTTTAATCCCATACGGGTTTTCAAGACCGCCGCATTTCCCGCATAGCGGGACCTCGCTTTGCGATGGCAACCACTCTGCCATCTCTCCGGTCTGAAATTAATGTAAATTCAAACATTAATATAATGATAGTTCCATTCTGCTGAAAAACAAAAGCAAACGTCTTTACCACTTCCTAAATATAAAAAATACAGCTAGGATAATTAGAAAAAATCCAACTGCATAATTCCATTTAAAATCTTCTTTCAAATATAATACGGAAAAAATGCTGAATACTACGAGCGTTATTACTTCCTGAATTGTCTTCAGTTCAGCCCCGTTGAATTTACCATAGCCGATCCTGTTAGCTGGGACCTGGAATATGTATTCAAAAAAAGCGATCCCCCAGCTGGCTAAAATAACAATCCAAATAGGGTAATTTTTAAATTTAAGATGACCGTACCATGCAAACGTCATGAATATATTAGACACCGTGAGTAAACCAATTGTTTTCATTTTGTGCTTGACCTCTTTTTTCCCATTATTTTGAGCCGCAAAAATAATAAGTTATTTTATCATCAGGAAATTAAAAAATTCTTTTGTTATATAACCCTATGAAAACATCTCTCCCAAGGAGCTAAGAGTGTAAGAATTTTGTAAAAAAGATATACTTTCTAATAAATCTCAGCTTTTCTAAAAACACGTAAAATTCAGTTCTTGAATTAGTTTTACTTTTTTTGATTAAATTTAAGCCTTGGTATACAAGTTTTAAATTCAATATTTTAGTTTATAAAAATAATTTTTTAATATTTTATCAACGGAAGGATGCCTTATGAAAAAACTTTTTATTTTAACCTTTCTGTTTGTAAGTTCAATTAGTTTTGCACAGATTGAAAGTTTTGATTCGACATATGTTGAGGGAATAAAGAAGAATGTCAAGTCAGCTATAACAGAAATTGTCAAAGACAACATGACATTAACTGAGGAGCAAGCTAAAATATTCTGGCCTTTATTTAACGATTACATAGCTGCTTACGATTCGATTCGTAACCAAAGCGCTGCTATAATTGAGGAATATATGATGAATTATTACGCAATGGACGATAAAACAGCAAAGGAATTACTTACCAAATCAATGAAATTGAATGAGGAAGTTTTTACTCTTAAGAAAAAACATCTTGATATAATGCTTGGGAAGCTTCCTGCCGTGGTAGTAGGTAAGTTTTTTCAAATCGATGCGAGAACAACGGCACTAGTTGACGTTGTAAGGATGTCGTCCGTTCCATTGGTTAGAAAACCAGAATAAATTCATAAATATTTTTGGCTTCTGTGAAAAAATTGAGTTTCAAATAAAATTTAATTATCACATTTTACATTTGAACTGGTTTACCTGAGGAGACACCCCAGTCCCATATAGATTCAATTATACTTTACATTACTGAGAGAAGAACATGGGAAATTTTTCAAAATCTCCTGAATCTATTGACGGATTCAAAGTTTTTGCAAAAAAGCTTTCTTTTGAAAGCGGCCAAATTATCAAGAGTTATTTTCGTACAAAATTACGAATAGAGTTAAAATCGGATCTTTCGCCGGTTACTTTAGCGGATAAAAAATCGGAAGAAGCAATGCGGGAGTTGATCATGAAAGAATTCCCTGAACACGGAATTCTCGGCGAAGAGTTCGGTATCTATAATCCCGATGCAGAATATAAATGGATCCTTGATCCTATTGACGGGACAAAAAGTTTTATAAGCGGAACACCGCTGTTCGGAACATTAATTGCTCTATTAAAAAACGGTGAACCAATAATCGGAGCAATTAATCTCCCCGTACTGAATGAATTCTTAATTGGTGATAACTCAACTGCAGAACTGAACGATAAAAAAGTCAGCGTGCGGAACTGCGGTTCAATTTCTTCTGCACTTCTGCTTACCACCGATATTCTGGATATCGAGAAGCATCAGGATATAAATAAGTTTAATGCACTCGTAAAAAAAGTTAAACTATTCAGAATTTGGGGCGACTGTTACGGCTACTATCTCGTGGCAACAGGTTTTGCAGATATCATGATAGATCCTGTCTTATCACCTTGGGATTCCATGGCCCTGATTCCGGTGATCCGCGGAGCCGGAGGAAATATTACCGACTACCAAGGAAATGATCCGCTAAAGGGAAAAAGCATCATTGCATCGTCCCCCTCAATCCATGAAGAAATATTAAAAATTCTAAACTAGATTTATTTAAAATACACAGATAAATGTATTTTAATATTATCATCCACTTTATTGAAAAGAAAAGAGGGCTGATCAATTTTAAATTCAGAAAACTTCAAGACAAAATCAGCCGTTGATTTATACAGCTCTCCGTATTTAAAAAATATTACCATGATCTGTTTATTTTTTTTAGTACCGTGAATTTCAAATTCCCCTTCTCCTTTTATTTTATATTGAGAGGAAGAAATTGTATCAATTGCTATAATTTTCCCCGAATAAATTGCATACGGATATTTTTCAGTCTGAAGATAATTTTCACGCATATGTGTATTGCGCAATCCGATCCCCGTATCAATTGAATCGAGATAAACTTTAAATTCAGTCTTTCCGTTTATGCTTAATTTATTATCATTGAATTCAATAAATCCTTCTAATGAATTTGTTGTCCCGTTAAAGTCCCCAAGCGTAGCATCGGCTGTAAATTTTACTACATTAACTTTAGTATGATCTACTTCCAGCTTTTGCGGAAATATTTGAAATGAAATAATTAATATTAAAAAAATCAGCTTCAAAGTCTTTTTTAAATTGAAACTGTGTTTGGCAGCCGGACTTCGCCGTGGGCTGAAGTCCTCAGCTCCTAGAAGTTGCCCTG
>JBLNGL010000511.1:0-5973 GCA_050264735.1 Ignavibacteria bacterium
CGGGGTGCTTTTTTCAACTCTGCATCAATCTTCCTTCGGGTCATTGTATTTAATTGTACCTGCAAAAGTTTATCCGTTATGGTATTCATCCTATCTGCCTCTGCATTTTTTTGTTTCCTGCATTGCTGCAGGATTATCTATGATTATTTTTGAATCCTATCTTTGTGCAAGAGCTTTCAACCGCGGACTTAATATTAATATTCTATCCGGATTAGCAAAGGGAGTACTTGCTGCAATTTTGATTGGCAGTCTATTAAAATTTGCAGATTTAGCTGCCGAAGGAAAGATTCCGTTCCTGTTTTCTCAAGTACCTGAAACTTATGCATTTTGGTTTGAAATAATTGTCGGAACTGTTGTTCCAGTATATATTCTCACTAACCATAAATGGAAGGTAAACAGAACGGGATTATATTTTGCTTCGATATTCAGTATCTCCGGATTTATTTTAAACAGAATGAATGTTTGTGTGACATCATTAGTGCAATCATCCGGCGAGCATTACAGACCTTCTTTTGAAGAGATTGGCATTACTTTATTTTTAGTATTGGGTGCAATGCTGGCTTTCAAATTAATCGTAGAAAATTTCCGGGTTTTTGAGAAAGAAGAACGGCAGACGGACACAATTTCATCCAAACAGGAAATATTATTAAAAAATTTATTATTTAATAAACAAAATGAATGCTGATTCGTACAATTCTTCTTTAAACGATTTGAGATGCATCTGGATGACTTCAGGCTTAGTTGCATACAAATTATGCGGTCTGGAATTCGATTGCGATAATTGTGAATTTGATAAAGTATTCAGAAAAAATTCCAAATCATTACCTGTAAAAGATTCCGCCGAAAGTTTACAAGATAGAAATCCGGCTGAGGTGCTGATAAATAAAATTAAAGCTGAACAATTTGATGAAAAATTGATCTACCTGAAAAACCAGTTTGTTATGAAAAAACTTTTCGGAAATGCTTATTATATAGGAATAAATCCGATTGCTTTACTCATGCTTGATAATATAAATTCAATAAACATTACACCTGCAAACAATATAATAAAAGGTGAAATAATTTTAAGTATTGAAGGGGGATGGGGCAAAAAGGAATTCATCTCCCCAATTAATTTTTTACTGATCGAAAAATTTAATACCCCGCCTGCCGGTTTCAGTTTAAATAAGTGGTTTGCAATCCTGATTTCCAACGAGACAATTGAATCCCGGTATAATTTTGATCAATGGAATAATGAAAGAGACAGGGTTTTGCAATTGCTGAAAAAATCTTTAAATGATGATCCTGAAATAGGGAAAACTTTAATTGATGGAGGTGAAAAGATAAATAATATTTATCAATTTTTGGGAGCAGAACAATACATGAAACTTCTCGGCGGAGCTTTTCCTTAATATTATATCTGTACTTTTAAATTAAATAATCCATTTCCTTCCTATTTATCCTTAATTTCTCTTAAAATGATTTCATATTTTTTCTGTGGCTTATTATTTGCAATGGATACTTTGTTTTTTCCTAAATAATCACATTTTTATTTATAATCATAGAATTACCTATAAGCGGCAAAAAAGCGGTTCTTATTTATTTTATTAAAATATGTTAAATATAAAAGTATTTTTAACAGGCATTCCTTTCTTAAAATTAGGATTAAGAATTTCTAATATTGAAAATGATTTGAAGAAATGCAGCCCTAGATTCATTAAAAACCGGACATACAAATGAAAACGACCAGAATATGGAACCGGCTGAGCATCAGGCTGATTTTTTCAATTTCTATTATTTTAATTATCATCCTAACCATATATACTTATATTTCAATAACCCATCTTGACGGCTATCTAACTCGCATAAGTTTTAATAATGCGAATAATATCAGTGATTTAATTAAAAAATCCACGCGGTACAGTATGCTTCTTAATCGCAGGGAGGACGTGCATCAGATTATTAATACTATCGGTACGGAAAAAGGTGTCAAAGGAATTAGAATTTATAATAAGCAGGGAACAATAATTTTTTCAACGGATTCAAGCGAGCTCTATAAAAATGTCGATGTAACCGCAGAAGCCTGCATAGTCTGTCATAATTCCAAGGTACCTCTGAACACTCTTTCCAACCAGAATAAAATGAGAATTTTTACGGCAGCCGATCAAAGGGTACTTGGGCTCATCAATCCCATTCGCAACGAAAGCGATTGCAGCTCGGCGTACTGCCATGCACATTCTCCTAAGATACAGATTTTGGGAGTTCTGGATGTTATGGTATCGCTTTCCGAGCTTGATTCGATTAAAAGAGAAACTGCCGGAACCACGATAATTAATTCTGCAGTCATTACAGTTGTTATAGGATTAGCATGCGGAGCATTTATCCTTCTTTTAGTTAATGTCCCAATGAAAAAATTATTCAAAGGAATTGAAGAAGTCGGTAAGGGAAATCTTAATTATAAAATTTCCGCTCACTCCAAGGATGAATTGGGAGTAATGGCAGTCAGGTTCAACGAGATGTCTGCCAAGCTTGACTCGGCATATAAAGAGATAAAGGAATGGTCCGAAAATTTAAATGTAAAGGTTCTGGAAAAAACAGAAGAGCTGAAGAATATTTATAACCAGGTCTTACAAATAGAAAAACTTGCATCGTTGGGAAAATTATCTGCAACAGTCGCTCATGAATTGAATAATCCGCTTGAAGGAATTCTTACATACAGCAAGCTGATTGCAAAAAAAATAAGAGAAATTTTTCCCAACGGAGAAAATCTGCCTGACAGGCAAAATCCCCGGAATCTGCTTACATATCTGGATTTAATTTCAAGCGAGTCGTCTAGATGCGGCAGGATCGTGAAGGATCTTCTTTTATTCTCGCACCAGGAAGATAATGAATTCTCCAAATCGGACTTAATTCCTGTTATTGATAAAGGCATCACCCTGATAAATCATCACCTGGAAATTCATAACATAAAATTAATTAAGGAGTACTGTACCCAATCATTGCTGATCTACTGCAATCCTCAAAAAATTCAGCAGGCTCTCATGGCTCTGCTGATTAATTCAATCGAGGCGATGAGTCAAGGCGGAAAAATTATCGTAAAACTGAATATTGCAAATAAATTTGCCCAGTTGAGGATAATTGATGAAGGTACGGGGATTTCGGCAAAAGATCTTCCGAATATTTTTGAACCTTTTTATTCAACAAAAGAGGCGCAAAAGGGAACAGGACTTGGACTGGCAGTTGTTTACGGAATCATAACACAGCATAACGGCAAAGTGGAAGTTGAAAAAACTTCCCCGTCCGGAACAACTTTTTTGGTGACATTGCCGTTAAATAATTTTTCAGGGAGTTAAAATGAATAAAAAAGAGAATATTCTGATTGTTGATGATGAAAGAATAGTACGGGAATCCCTATATCATTGGTTTGAAGATGAAGGATATGCTGTTGAAATAGCGGAGGATGGCGAGTCTGCCCTCAAAAAATATGATAAAGGTAAATATGATCTTCTGCTTGTTGATATGAAAATGCCCGGTATAAGCGGGCTGGAGCTGCTGAAAAAAATTAAAGAGGATGACCCGGAAGCTGTCGTTATCCTGATTACAGCATTTGCTTCAGTGCCTTCCGCAATACAAGCTCTTAAAGACGGTGCGTACGATTATATTACTAAGCCTGTCGATCCTGATGAACTTGCCCACATTGTCAGAAAGGCAATTGAGCAGCATGCCTTAAAATTGGAAAATGCTCAGCTGAAGGAGAAGATCGATGAGATTATAAGACCTGATAATCTTATCGGCGAGAGTTTCCAGATGAAAAAAATTTACGAACTTATCCAGACTGTTGCTCCGAATGATACTACTGTAATGATAAGGGGAGAAAGCGGTACAGGAAAAGAGCTGGTGGCAAAAGCAATTCATATAAACAGCAAAAGAAAATATTTCCCGGTTGTTCCTGTTAACTGCGGAGCACTCGCCGAAACCCTTCTGGAAAGTGAACTCTTCGGACATGAGAAGGGAGCTTTTACCGGTGCGCAGTACAGAAGGAAAGGCAAATTTGAAATGGCTGACGGCGGGACAATTTTTCTGGATGAGATCGGTTCAATCTCAACTAAAATGCAGGTAGAGCTGCTAAGAGTAATTGAATCAAAACAGTTTACAAGAGTCGGCGGAAACCAAATTATTAAAAGCGATTTCAGGGTTATTGCTGCAACGAATGAAGCGTTAGAGGATCTCGTGAAAGCCGGTAAATTCAGAGAAGATCTTTACTACAGGCTGAATGTATTTTCAATTAATATTCCTCCGTTAAGAGAAAGAAGACAGGATATATCTCTTCTTGCTTATTTCTTTCTTAATAAATTATCAACTGCAATGAATAAGCCGATAAAAAATATTTCGCAGGAAGCGATGGATTTTCTTGTGAAGTACGATTGGCCCGGGAATGTCCGTGAACTTGAAAATGCAATAGAGCGTGCGGTAGTCGTAGGTAAATCGGATAAAATAGAAGTATCTGATCTTCCATTTCATGTTTCTTCGGCTGCCGTTGCTGAAGATGTAAACGGTAAATCCCTTTCTAACGTTGAATGTAAATATATACTTAAAGTCTTGAATGAAAATAACTGGAATATTTCGAAAAGCGCCCAGATTCTGGAGATTGACCGAGTCACTTTGTACAACAAAATAAATAAATACGGCCTGCGGAACCTTTCATCCGGGCAATCCGGAATATCCGTTAAATAATGGATATTTTTCTTGCCCCCCTTAAATTTTCGAATACTACTCTGCTGAAAAATGTCCGGGATTTTCTTTTAAAAACCTTTCCTTCAAAAGTCCATATAATTAATCTTGATATTGAAGTTGATTCTGCTTTTATAAAAGGGCGGGGACAATATTATTCAACTCAGATAATCTCCGAAACCTTAAAACTCTCTGAAGCGCTTGAGGGTAAAGTCCTAATATTGACCGAGCTTGATCTTTGCATTCCCGTCTTAACATTTGTTTTCGGCGAGGCCCAATTGAACGGAAAACATTCTATTGTTTCGATATGCAGACTGCATGAGGAATTTTATTCGGAGAAATCAAATGAACCATTGTTATTTGAAAGAATAAAAAAAGAAGTCCTGCACGAATTGGGACATAATTTCGGCTTAAAGCATTGTATAGATTGGGATTGTGTAATGCATTCATCTCCCGGTATTGAAGAAGTAGATATCAAGGGGAATTATTACTGTAAGAATTGTATTACAAGCATAAACACGGATGAGAAAAATATTGCTGCTGATAAGCTGAAATGATCGCAGAAAACTTTTCAATTCAGGAATTAAAACTATAATTCTTTTCAAATATTGAATTCTTCCTTCACCTCCTTAAAAGTTTTTACCGCAAAGTCCAGATCTTCCTTCGAATGGGCTGCCGAAATTTGTACTCGGATCCGTGCCGTTCCTTTTGGCACAACGGGATAAAAGAAACCTATAACATAAACACCTTTCTCCAGCATTCTTGAAGCCATCTTTTGTGAAAGTGCAGCATCACCGAGCATAACCGGCACAATCGGGTGGATTCCTGGTTTAATATTTAAGCCGGCTTTAGATATATTCTCTCTAAAATATTTAGTGTTGCTTTCCAGCTTATCCCTAAGGTCGGTGGATTTCTGAAGCAGCTCAAGAACTTTAATTGAAGCAGCTGCAATGCTCGGAGCAACCGTATTCGAAAAAAGATATGGCCGCGAACGCTGACGGAGCATTGCAATTATTTCTTTTCTTCCGCTTGTATAACCGCCGCTCGCACCGCCTAAAGCTTTTCCTAATGTCCCGGTTATAATATCGATTCTTCCCATTACTTCATTATGTTCGTGAGATCCTTTCCCATGCTTTCCCATAAAACCTACCGCATGCGAATCGTGGATCATTGTCATTGCTCCGTATTTATCTGCTAAGCTGCAGATCTCTATTAAATTAGCAATGCTTCCATCCATTGAAAATACACCGTCAGTGGCGATCA
>JBLNGL010000512.1:0-4868 GCA_050264735.1 Ignavibacteria bacterium
AGATATTATGGGTGCAAATATTTTTAAGGATTTTTTTCCCGGGATCAGAGATATAGTGGGCGGAAGCTCTGCGGCCTATGAAAAAGAACTTAGGACAGCCAAAGAGATTGCAGTTCAGGAAATGGTTCAGCAGGCCCAGAGCATGGGGGGTAATGCGGTTATCGGAGTAGACCTGGATTATGAAACAATCAGCGGAGGGGGCGGGAATATGCTGATGGTAAGCGCAAGCGGAACGGCCGTTTTTGTTGAAGGTTTATAAATAATAATTAATAAAATGAATCATAAATCCGGGTATGCTGCCATAATCGGACTGCCGAACTCCGGCAAATCCACTCTGCTTAATACCTTGCTCGGCCAAAAGCTTTCCATAGTTACAAATAAGCCGCAGACAACCAGAAAAAAAATTTTGGGCATTCTTTCGGATCCCGGGTACCAGGTTATTTTTCTTGATACGCCGGGTATTATTAAACCAGGTTATCTGCTTCAGGACAAAATGATGGAGGCGGTTAATTCAGCAGTTAAAGATGCAGATGTAATTTTATTAATTATTGATCTCGCGGCTGATCCGGATGCTGAAAAGTCTCTGAATAATGAGATTATATCGCAGATTAAGAAAAGCAGAAAACCTCTTATCCTTCTTCTGAATAAAATAGATCTTCTGGAGCAGAACCGCGTAAAAACAGGCCTGATTAAGTTGGAGACTTCAAAACAATTTAATAAAATTATTCCAATCTCGGCTTCAAAAGGGATTAATATAGGTGAAGTATTGAACAGCTTGATCTTAAATTTACCTGAGCATCCGAAATATTACCCTGAGGATATTATAGCTGAAGAAACAGAGAGGTTTTTTGTTTCCGAGATTATACGTGAAAAAATATTTGAGCAGTACCAGGAAGAAATTCCCTACAGCACAGAAGTTTCGGTTGTTGAATTTCAAGAAAGGGAAGAGAAAAAAAATTATATAAGTGCTGAAATTATTGTTGAAAAAGAAAGTCAGAAAGGAATTATTATTGGAAAGAGCGGAAGTGCAGTCAAGAAGCTTGGTGAAGCTGCACGGCAATCCATAGAGGAATTTTTACAGCATCCTGTATTTTTGGAATTGAGAGTTAAAGTAAGAAATAAATGGCGCTCCGATGAAAAATCCTTGAAAGATTTCGGTTATTCACAGCGAAAAGAATGACAGATGAGAAAATATGCCGCTGAAGGGGTGCTTCTTTTTATTACTTTAATATGGGGAGCAACATTCGTTATAATTAAAACTGCTCTTCAGGATGTTTCCCCCATGCTTTTTGTTGCCATCCGGTTCCTTCTAGCCTCTCTTATCCTTTTCCCCTTCTTAAAAAGAATTTTGATGGAAACAGATAAAGCTGCACTAAAAGGAGGTTTAATATTAGGTCTGTTTTATTTTTTAGGATTTTCAACACAGACTGCAGGACTGCAGTATACCTCGGCTACAAAGTCGGCATTCATTACCGGCAGCTTTGTAATCTTCATTCCCTTCTGCCAGGTGATTATTGAAAAAAAAATTCCCGGTAAAGGAAGTATTATCGGAATTTTATTAGTAATTACAGGACTCCTTTTCCTTTCCAGTAAGGGTGAATCACTTTTGGAGGTATTTTATGAACTCGGCTCAAATTTCAACTTCGGAGATTTTCTAACAATATTATGCGCGGTTTTTTATGCTGCTTACATTGTTTACATGGATTCAATCAGCAAGAGGCATGCATACCTGCCTTTAGTTTTTATTCAAATAACACTAACGGGAATATTGGGCGCAGGAGCTTTATTCATTTTTTCTGCAGCAGGAATTGAAAATATAAAATTTAATTTTAACGGGCATGTTTTGTTCACCTTTCTTTATACTTCGATACTGGCAACCGTAATAGCTTCTACACTGCAGACAAAGTTTCAAAAATATACGACACCTTCAAAGGCAGGAATTATAATTTCTTTCGAACCGATTTTTTCCTCTCTTTTTGCTTTTATAATTCTGCATGAAACGATCTCTTTCTTTGGCTTTATAGGCTGTATTCTTATATTTACAGGACTTTTAGCCTCGGAATTGTTAAAAACTCCAAATGAACAGTGAAGTGGATAAAGATTTAAAGCGCGCAGAAATAATTATAAACGGTTTTGTCCAGGGTGTGGGATTCAGATGGTATGTTTTAAAAATTGCACAGCAGCTTGGTTTAAAAGGATATGTAAAAAATTTATATACCGGCGAAGTCCTGGCTGTAGTCGAAGGTGAAAAACCTTTGATTGAAGAGCTTTTCTATAAAATGAAAATAGGTCCTTCTCATTCTGCGGTAAAAAATGCAATAATTAATTGGGAAGAATTTAAGAATGAATTTAAAACTTTCGAGATAAGACATTGAATCCGGAATTCAAAACCGGGATCGGCATCGATGTGCATAGTTTTGCGGAAAACCGTAAACTCATTTTGGGAGGAGTTGAAATTCCTTTTGAAAAAGGTTTGGAAGGTCATTCTGATGCCGACGTTCTTCTCCATGCGGTCTGCGATGCGCTGCTGGGAGCGCTGGCTTTAGGGGATATAGGAAATTATTTTCCAGATACGGATCCAAAATATAAAAATGCCGACAGCACTCTCTTCCTCCGGAAAGTTTCGGAACTTATAATTAAAAAAGGATATACTGTTTCGAATATCGATTCTGTAATAACTGCACAGGAACCGAAACTTTCTCCCTATATTAGAAAAATGAGAGAAAGAATTGCTGAAATTCTGAAAATAGATATTATGCGGGTCTCTGTTAAAGCTACTACAACCGAGCACCTGGGATTTGTCGGAAGGGCGGAAGGGATAGCTGCATTTGCAGTTGTATTAATCTCTGAAAATACCCGGCCATGATTGAAGAAATTCTGAATCATATCTCGAATCTTAATCCTTTCTGGATTTATGTAGTCCTTTTTCTCTTTTCCTTTATTGAAAATGTATTTCCGCCGTCACCCAGCGATGTTGTTGTTGTAATCGGAGGCTCTTTAATTTCCAAGTCGGCAATAAATTTTATTCCTACTCTTTTAGTGACAACCATAGGCAGCGTACTTGGTTTTATGACTCTTTTTTATATCGGTTCTATGCTGGATAAAAAAGTTTTGAGAGCGGGAAAAATAAAATTTATTTCGCTCAGCGCTCTTGATAAAGCGGAGCAATGGTTCCTTAAGTACGGCTACTTTGTCATTCTTGCAAACCGGTTTATGCCCGGCACAAGGTCGGTTATATCTTTTTTTGCGGGAGTAAGCGAACTGAAAGCCAAAAAGACAGCTGCTCTGGCGGCAGCCAGTGCGCTTGTATGGAATGCGATAATTATTTACCTCGGAATGATCTTCGGCGATAATGTAGAGAAGGTGGATTTTTATTTAAACAAGTACAATAAAATTGCTATTGTAATTACTATTATTGTAATATTATTTTTTGCAGCAAAATATTTTTGGCAGAAACTACGAATCAAAAACGGCCAACCTTAATCGGAAATATTATAATTTTTAAAATGGGAGTTTAAAATAAATTTTTTTCATAAATCTCAGCTTACCCGGGAAGAAAAAACCAAAAGAAGGAAAGAAAGACTCCTCTTGATTCTAAGCGGGGCTATGCTTGGGCTTTCGTTCCCCCCGTTCCCATTTCCATTTCAGCTTCTGATGTTCGCGGCATTTATTCCTTATTTTAAGGTTATTGAAAAAAAGAAAACCCTGCTGGAAATTAATCGCGCTTCCTACCTTGCATTTTTTGTTTTCTGCTTAATTACGCTTTACTGGGTGGGAAGCTGGCAGAAATCCGCAGATCCTTTTTTAATGATATCAGGTGCGGTATTATTATTTTTTAATCCTTTGATTTTATTAATTGCCTCAACGCTGTATTATTTTTCAAGGAAAATTTTCCCGGAAAAATATTCAATTTACTTTTTCCCTCTATTCTGGGTGACCTATGAATATCTTTATATGCTTACCGATGCAAGCTTTCCCTGGCTTACTTTGGGAAACGGATTATCTAATTTCATTTCTTTTATTCAGATTGCCGATATAATAGGTGCTATGGGATTAACATTGGTAATTATTTATATCAATATTTTTCTATATAAGGGAATTGTAAATTTCAAATCTCAAAAAATTTTTGTTAAAAGAATTATTCATTTTACTTCTGCGGCTGTGATCTTTCTTATAGTACTTGTATATGGTTTTTTAAGATTATCTTCGTTTGAACATTCGGAAAAGAAAATAAAAGTCGGACTAATTCAGCCTAACCTCGATCCCTGGGCGAAATGGCGCGGGATTGACACGGATAAATTAATTTCAGATTATCTTAATCTCTCAAGAAAAGCGGCTGCTCAAAAAGTCCAATTAATTATCTGGCCTGAAACTGCTCTTCCTTTTTATTTAATGAGCGGCAATTATCAATCAATAGCTGATTCCATTTATAATTTCCTGGGAAAAAATAATGTCTATTTAATGACCGGAATGCCGGATTTAGTTTTTCACCGGAAGAATATTCCGGAGGATTCAAAATTCAGCAAGGCGGGGGAATTCTATTATTCAACCTATAACGGAATCCTGTTTTTTTCCCCCTACAGCAATAACGTCGGACACTACGGAAAAATGAAATTAGTTCCGTTTGCAGAAAGAGTTCCTTTCGTTGATAAGCTTCCTTTTCTCGGTGATATTATAAAATGGGGAGTGGGATTATCCGGCTGGAATGTTGGAAAAGATACGGCAGTATTTAAACTGTCGTTTGATAAATTGGAAAATGCCGGATCTGATTCGATTTTTCTTGCAGGGCTCGTATGTTATGAATCGATCTATCCGGAATTTGTAGCTGCTTTTGTTCAAAAAGGGGCGGGTATGATAGCGGTGGTTAC
>JBLNGL010000513.1:0-3117 GCA_050264735.1 Ignavibacteria bacterium
TGGCTCTATTTTTCAAGATTAAAAAATTTATTTTATGATGAAATATTTGATTTATCTTCTTGCTCTAATTTTGGTAAATAATACTTACTCCCAGGAAAAAACCGATACCAGCTATTCCCACGACGGTAAAATAAAATCCATAGTAAACCTTAAGAATAATATCCGGGAAGGAGAAACAAAATTATTCTTCAAGGACGGAACTGTTAAGGAAGAAATTAATTATATCAACGGGAAAGTAAACGGACTGGTAAAAGTATATAACCCCAACGGAAAGCTTTCCGAAACAGTAAATGTACAGGAAGGGAAAAGGGAAGGACCTACTTCATTATTCGATTCAGCCGGAGTTTATTTAACCGACTTGAATTATCAGGATGGAAAGAGGGTAATCGGAGAAGATCCGTGGGAAGTTCTAAGTGAAAGACGAAGTAAAATTGTCGTTAAGAAAATTAAGACGGTAAAAAAGAGACAGAGTAATACACAGGGTAAAAATACCAGCGTGCCTGTTCCGCCGGTAACCGAGGAGGAAAATATTGCTGAAGCCCCCCTTTATTATATAAATCCGGAAGTGATGCCTGAGCCCGCCGCCGGTATAGGGTCAATCTATAAAAGATTGAGGTACCCGGCGAATGCTGTTCAAAAGGGGATCGAGGGTACGGTAAAAGTTTCTGTTCTTATTGATGAATACGGCGAAGTGAAAAACGCAGTTGTCGTCGAGGGGATCGGCTACGGCTGCGATGAAGCTGCACGGTTTGCAGTATTTTATACAAAATTCAAACCCGGCATGCAGAGGGGGAAACCGGTAACCGTTCAAACAGTTATTCCGGTCGAGTTTCATTTGCCGAAATCTGAAAAATAATCTTAGAAGTATTCGATCTTCATCCTGAAGGCTTTAAGTATCTTTTCCAACTCAGGAATTTTTTTCTTTAAACGAACGGCGTAATTGCTCAGCTCCCTCCTTAAAGGATATTCTTTCCTCAACAAATCAAAATAAGATCCATGCTGACCCGAAGGCTGATTAAGGATTTTCCTGAGCTCGGCATCATCTCTCCTTATATTATAAACCTTTTTAAAGACATAATTAATCGAATCTGCTAAATTCAGGCTTTTATCAAAAATGATGATATTGTCTTTTACATCGGGAGCCAAGTAAAGCCATTCCTCTTCTCGATTCGGTACTTTAAAAAATTCCGCAAGGGCCGAGCAGATCATCCGGGTTCCGTTTAATTTTCCTTCAAAGGAGTACCCTGCAATATGCGGTGTCCCTATTTCAATATTTTCTAAAAGCCCGGTATCGATTAAAGGTTCATTTTCCCAAACATCTAAAACTGCAGCAAATTGTCTTTCTCTTAACAGCTTTTTCAGCGAAGAGTTTTCAACTACAGATCCGCGTGAAGAATTAATGAGAATGCAATTTTTCTTCAGCCTGGAAAGCCTGGCGGCGTCCATAAGGTGAAATGTTTTATCTTCCCCTTCCATATTCAGCGGAACGTGAAGTGTAATTATATCGGACTCAAGTATTTCTTCAAGAGAAACAAAATCATTACTGCCTGAAATCCTCTGCAGCGGCGGATCATTTTTTAGAACATTTATTCCTATTGTTTCCGCTATCTTTGCAGCTCTGCTCCCGATATTTCCGGTTCCGACAATTCCAAGAGTGAGTTTATTGTCCTGCAAATCCATTTTTTTTGAGCAAAGTATATCGAAGATTGCCGCAAAAATGTATTCCGTTACTGCGTCAGCATTGCATCCCTTTGCGTCCGCAAACGTGATTCCCTCTGAAGCAAGGTAATCTGTATCCACATGATCGGTTCCGATTGTAGCCGTTCCGACAAATTTTACTGGAGTTCCCCGGAGCAGCTCCTCATTAACTTTTGTAATTGATCTTACGATTAACGCGTCAGCGTCCGTTAAAGATTTCCTGTCAATCTTTCTTCCTGGGAGAATTTCCACGTTACCCAGACCGGAGAAAGCTTCCTTTCCCAATGCAATATTTTCATCAACGACGATGGTGCGCATAGAGTTTAGGTATAAGGGTATAAGGGTATAAGGATATAAGGGAGATAAAGGACATAAGGTATATGGTCATAGAAAAAATAATATTTAAAGATTGGAACAAAGATATTTTAAATTTCTTATAGATGCTTAGTATTAGAAGTATACCCTTATACTCTATACCTACAAATTGTTTTTTGAATATTAAAAATATATTTTTCATTCCGTTTTATATAAATATAATACCCGAAATGTAAAAATTTAATAAATCCTTTCAACCAGAATTCAAGGAGATCCAAATGCTAAGCCGATTATTAAAACCAGAAATAACGGATCTGATTGAAGAACGTCAGCTTAGCACTTTGAAGGAAATTCTAGCTGACTGGACTCCCGCCGATATCGCCGAATTAATGTCTGAGCTTTCCGAAAGCGACCAGGTAATCATATTCCGCCTTCTTCATCCCGAGCTTGCCACCGATACATTTGAATATATGGATATCGATACGCAGATGAACCTGCTTAAGGCGATGGGAAAAGAGGAAGTCGCTTCAATTCTGAACGAAATGTCTCCGGACGACCGTACTGCACTGCTTGAAGAGCTGCCGAGCGCTGCAGCAAAACAATTGATTACACTTCTCTCGCCGGAGGAAAGAAAAACCGCGGTTACGCTGCTCGGATACCCGGAAAACAGTGTCGGAAGATTAATGACTCCGGATTATATTGCGGTCAAACCCGATTGGGATATGAATAAAGTTCTAAGCTATATCAGGGAGAACGGCAAGGACAGCGAAACGCTTAATGTTATTTATGTGCTCGGCGAAAAAGGAAAATTAATTGACGATATAAGAATAAGATATGTGCTGCTTGCCCAGCCTGATCAGAAAGTATCCGAACTGATGGATGAAAATTTTATTGCCCTTCAGGTTACTGATGACCAGGAACAGGCAGTCGAAATTTTCAAAAGATACGACAGGACGGCGCTTCCGGTTGTAGATGCATCGGGTGCATTAATAGGCATTGTTACAATTGACGACGTCCTGGATATTGCGGAAGAGGAAGCAACGGAAGATATCCATAAGCTGGCTGCGGTTGCAGCTCTTGAAGAACCTTATTCAACTATTCCGG
>JBLNGL010000514.1:0-4775 GCA_050264735.1 Ignavibacteria bacterium
GATTTGATTAAGGAGAAAAATCTCAGTGCAGGTAATATCGTGGGAGAGTTAGCGAAAATAGTAGGAGGAGGCGGGGGAGGCAGAGCTCACCTTGCCTCTGCCGGGGGAAAGGATGTCTCCAAAATCCCGGAGGCAATGATGGAATTGGAGAATATTGCAGCTAAGTTTTTGTGATTATGTTAATAAGCGAACCAGACTTTTAAAAATTTACCACTTAGACACTTAGAACACTAAGAAAACACTTACTTTTTAAAAAGGGGAGTAAATACTATGATAATAACTAAGAAAATTGTAAATGGGATGGCATGTCGGATTGTCGGTTGTGCAATTGAGGTGCATAAACAGATTGGACCAGGTTTACTGGAATCGGTTTATGAAACATGTTATGTTCGTGAATTGACTGATAATAATTTTTATGTTAAAAGACAAGTTCCAATTCCAATCATTTATAAAGGGCGAGATTTAGGCACTACCTTAATTATGGATTTACTTGTTAGCGATTAATAATTGTTGAATTGAAAGCTGTAGAAGTGTTGATCCCTGTATACAAAGCGCAATTGTTATCTTATTTGAAACTTACTGGAAAACCAAAAGGATTATTGATCAATTTTCATTGTGAAAATATTATTGAACACTTAGTACCACTTGTTACAGATGAGTTTTCAAAATTGCATGACTTTGAAGGGATCTAAGTGTTCTAAGTGTCTTAGTGGTAAAAAATTTTTTTATGAGCAAAACCAGAATAAAATATATCTGCTCCAACTGCGGCTACGAATCGCTCCGCTGGCTCGGGAAGTGTCCTGAGTGCGACAGCTGGAATACATTTACCGAGGAGCTTGTTGAAGTTAAAAAAAACAGGTCAAGTGCAATAGTTGACCGAAGCGCTTCAGTGTTCACTATTAATGAAATTCCTGCAGATGAAGAAGAGAGAATAAAAACCAATATAAACGAATTCGACAGGGTATTGGGGGGAGGAATAATACCCGGGTCAGTAATACTTCTCGGCGGTGATCCTGGGATAGGTAAATCAACATTAGCAATGCAGGCTGCTGCTAAAATTAATGAGAAAGTCCTTTATGTTACTGGAGAAGAATCTGCTAAGCAGGTTAAGATCCGGGCCTCCAGGCTGAAAATTAACTCTCCGAATTTTTATGTTCTTGCAGAAACTAATATCGAATCAATTCTGCGGGTAGTTAATGATCTGCATCCTTCACTAGTAATAATTGATTCGATCCAGACTATGGAAAGAAGCGATCTCAATAACTCTCCCGGTACAGTAACCCAGATAAGAGAATGTACTTCATTTTTAATGGAAGAAGCTAAAAAACAGCAGTTTAGTGTAATGGTAATAGGGCATGTGACTAAAGAAGGGATTATTGCCGGGCCTAAGGTTCTAGAGCATATGGTTGATACCGTAATACAATTTGAGGGAGAGACAAATCATTCTTACAGGATTCTGCGTGCACAGAAAAACAGGTTCGGAAGCACAAATGAAATCGGCATTTTCGAAATGCATGAAGACGGTTTAAGCGAGGTAAAAAATCCGAGTGAAATATTCTTGAGCAGTCATAGTACACCGATTTCGGGTTCTGCAATAACATCTGCGGTTGAAGGTACGCGGCCAATCCTGCTTGAAGTGCAGGCACTTGTTACCCCATCTCATTTCGGCAATCCGCAGCGGGTAACCACGGGATTCGACTACAGGCGGTTATCAATTCTTCTTGCAGTGCTTGAAAAAAGGGCAAAGTACAGGCTGTCTGCAGCCAATGTATTTTTGAATATGGCAGGAGGTGTAAGAATTATTGAGCCTGCAATTGATTTAGCGGTTTGCTGCAGCATTGCATCAAGCCTGCAGGATCAGGTTATTGATAACTCTGCGGTTTTGATTGGTGAAATAGGTTTAGGCGGTGAAGTCAGGAGCGTAAGTTTTATTGAGAAAAGAATTCAGGAAGCTGAAAAACTTTGTTTTAAGAAAATCATCATTCCAAAGAACAACTTTAAGGAGCTTAAAAAGAATTCATCAATTGAAATCATTTCCGCAGAGACGCTTGCGGAATGCCTTCAGATAATCCTGGGAAAATAAAATGGGTATTGATCCTTGCAAATCTGATTCAAATCACAGGATTTTCTATTAATTCACTTGAATTTTGTTTTTTTCATCAATAATACTATTTTTCTGCTGCGGTAAAAACCGCACCTTCCTCGTGCAGGCAGGTGGTTATTTTTCAATATTTTTTTAGAGGTAAGTTTAGTGAGTACTAAAATTTTTGTGGGAAGTCTCCCATGGGCAGTAAACGACGATGCTTTGAAATCTGCTTTTGAAGCACACGGTAAAGTTGTTTCTGCGAAGGTCATTACGGATCGCCAGACCGGCAGATCAAGAGGTTTCGGTTTCGTTGAGATGTCGAACGAATCCGATGCAAGTAACGCCATTCAAGCACTAAATGGTTCATCGCTCCATGGCAGAAACATTATTGTAAGTGAAGCAAAGCCAAAAAATTAATGTCTGGCTGACTTGCAGTATTTCAGAGCGCTCTCTTCGAGCGCTTTTTTGTTTTTAAAGAATGATTACAATTAAACCTGCTCTGAAATTATTGCCATCCCTGTAATTTAATTTCCATGCAAATTCAATCTCTATCGGGATTAAAATATGTCCTAATCCGAAACCAATTTCATAAAAAGGATGCGGAAACGTTTTTACCGGCTGAATCAGAATTTCCTGCGTTTCCTTTTTTATTTCTGAGTAGGAAATATTGAAGAAAGTTTTAAATTGTATCTCCCAATCCATAATTCCCGGAATCCGTGCTAACCTGAATAGTTCATCATTGAAGTTATGTTCCAGGTTTAAAGTAACTACCTTTTCTCCCTTAATTTCATTTACGTTCAGCGTCCGGAATGTAAAATTTTTAAAAATAACATCTATATTGCCCGGTATTGCATAAAGAAGCTGATAAGGGAGCTGGCCTGTATTGTTGATTCCGATTAGATTAAAATTAAAACCGGCAGATTTAAATGTTCTCAATGCACCGTTTATGGTAAGCATGTACGTCGTAAAACTCAATTCGCTTTTAAGAAGATTTTCGTCAGAATAAATAATATCTCCGTTTACTATAATGTATGAGTCAGGTTGAGTAATTCTTCTCCTGAAAAAACCATCCTCAATATAATCCCTGAAATCAATTGTGAATCCGGCTGTCAATGCGTTTATCTTGCCCTGGTAAATTTCAGGGTTTTCCCGAAAAGTTTCGTCTTTAGCGAAAATGGAATAATTAGTGCTTACATAAGCATTTTTATCAGTGTGATTTTCAAAACCACCCCTAAGGGCAAGACTGGGGAACACTTCTCCGCCCGCTTCAAATTTAAAGCCCGAACTATAATAATAATCGCTGAACTCATATTTGGATAAAAGCGAAAGAACGGTTGCGGTAAGCTGGTCATAGTCTTCCGAAAGCACTTTAAGCTTGTTGAATGAGTTTAAGCTTAAATAATAAGTCCGGTAGTCTCCCAGAAGATATTTAAGGTTTAAATCATATTTAGTTTTTTTATCGGAAAAACCATATGAAAGATCGAGCGAAGCGTTAAGCCTTTTTTCAAATAAATCCGACAGGTACAACCCAAAGTCTAATGCATGTCCTTCAACCCTGTTAAAATGATACATCCGGAGAGGTGCACTGATTGAGAAATTCTTATTAATATCTATCTTAAAAGAAAGAATTGAAAATTTGTCCCAAAAGGTTTTTGGAGCTTTTGATAAGCTGTCAATTCTCCTGTAGGCATTTGTTTCTTCGGAAGTATTAGGGATTGTTTGTACATTCTGCCAGTATATTGAATCTTTGGAATCCGCTTCAGGCAGAACGGTTACGATTGCCTTGTCAAAAAAATCGTGATCGATAGGAATATTTATATTATAATCGAACAAAATTGTATTCAGTTCGAATCCGAATCTTACCAGCCCAAGATAGTTTGCAGATACGGCAAGCATGTAATCTACCGGCATAAACAATGAATCATCGAACATTGAAAACTGCTGGTAAATATTTACCGTGTCGAATATTCCTCCGATATTTGCTGCCCGGTTAAGATGGAGATCTATTTTAATCAAATCATATGTGCTGTCGGTGATAAATATTCTCCCTTCAAAACCTGGATCACTGCTGTTATCGGGAGAGATATGAATCTGGTAGACCTTGCGGGAATCAATCAGCATCTGATCTTCAATATAAAAATAATAGTAGGAAAGTGAATTATCGGACAAAGGGCCCGGCAGAGGTTTGGTAAAAAAATCTATCTCTTCTTCATAAAAGCTTTTTACTAATCTTCCGCCGGTAAGAATATTAATTGAGGATGGGAAATTCGCTGTCTGTTTCCTTGCAGTAATTATTTCCTTGAATTTATCCGGTCTTTTAAAAAAACCGATACTTTGATTTTCCAATATTCCGGAGATTTTAAGCTTTACCGTATCTTCCGCAGATTTCAGGGTAAGATCATTATCATCCCCTGTTAAGTCTTCCTGTGTTTTTATTGCGCCTTTTGTAAAAGCTTTAAATTCATAGCTCTGTAATTTTGAATTACGTATTCTCTTCCTTTCTACCGCTTTTTTAATTATTCCGACAGCCGGATTTTCACCCGGCTTGATTATGATTTCTTCAAAGGGAAGATTTATTTGTGAAAGATGGAAATTAATTCCATTCAAATTATTTTTTAAATCTATGGAAATTGAATCCGATGCATAACCGAGAAATGAACAAATTAAAATGTATTCCCCTTTTCCCAGC
>JBLNGL010000515.1:0-2685 GCA_050264735.1 Ignavibacteria bacterium
GCAAATATTTGAGAATAGGCATCATGATATATATAAAGATCGAAATCAGCAGATTTGCCTTTTACATATAAGCCTTGCTGATTTCCAATCCACCCATTATAGTCAGGCTGATTTCTATCCATACTTGAAACATCAATGGTTTGGCCAACCTGAAACCAATCTGCACCATCGGAACTGAAATAACCGGTGAGCAAATGATTTTCGCGATAAAGCTTAAGCCATAAAACATTTCCTATAGTGTTTTCAGCTTCGTAATATGCTCCGCTGGTAAAGCTAAAACTAATTACATGTTTACCTGAATCATTAATGGTGCTGTTTAATTTTGCATAAAGAGTTTCAAGTCCGTTAAAAATCCAAATTCCTGCCTCATCTGCATCAGATTGAGGATCGAAGTCCAGTTTAGTAATTAAAGAATAATTATGTTCAGCATCGTTTTTAATGATTGTATTTTCTTTTCCTCTGGGAGATAATCTAAACCAACCAGGTCGATCTGCAAGTGAATGTGTATTTTCCGGTGTATATCCGGAAAATGACCACTCCGGGTTCAGCTTATCGGAATTGAAAAAATCAGAGTGTGGTACCATCCATGGAATACCGCTGCTGGGAAGATTAGGAGCTTTAACTGCATCGTTAGAAGTATAATCCGCCAAAACATTTCCATCGAGATCATAATGTACCTGGTGGAGTAATCCCTGACGACCCTGAGCATGCCATTCCGATGTGCCTTGTGAATAAGCCTGGCTAAAAATCCAGTTTGTGCCGTCATTAAGTTTTACAGCAGGAGAACAATGGTTAGGATTTCTGAATATAATTGCATTTGGATTGGATACAGCTTCAAAGAAATCGGCAACTGCCCACCAATAATCCTTTTCTGCGGTTAGCTCTTCACTTCTCATATAATGCTGCCCGCCGGCAACATTCCTTGCAAAAGTGTAGTAATAAAATCCATTATCCTTCCACATAACCGGGCCTTCAGCCCAGCTGTATGGATATGAAGGTGCAGGATTTAACCAATCGAGATTATAAACAGCACCTGCAGCTTGTCCGTCACTATTTAGTTCAACAATGCCGTTGTTTGGCTGACCGTTTTTCACCAACAAATACCATTTATGGTTGTCATCAATAAATATTGAATTATCATAGCCTAAACTATAAGGAAGCGCAGGCGGATTATTTATTCTAACCGGCTCGCTCCAGGGTCCTTTTGGATCATCAGCTTTTACAAAGTACATTGTGTTTGCTCTTGAAAAGAAATGCCAGTACGAATTATTATAATATACCATGTGACCACCCCAGATGCCTCCAGCCGGCTGGTCCCCATATGAAGACCAGGAAGCAGACACCGGCTGCGAAACGACCTCCCAATGCACAAGATCGGTGGAATGGTATATTTTGGGGGTTATATTAAATGAGGAACCTGTTGTATAAAAATCATTTCCGATTTTTGTTAATGTTGGATCGGGATGATCACCTGGAATAACAGGGTTCATGTAAGTTTTAAATGAAACCGATTGTCCATATATGTTATAATTTAATATCAAAAAAAATAAAAGAGATATACGTAAAATTTTCATTTACTGTTATCCATATAATAAAAAAATTAGAATTTTATATAACATCATTATCCTATTTAATCAATATCATTTTTCTGGACTGGATGAAACTGCCTGCTTCCAATTTGTAAAAGTAAACTCCGCTTTGTTGATGAGCATTAAAATCTGTAAGATGAACACTATGTCTGCCTGCCTGCTGGTTTTCATCAACAAGCAGTGCAACTTCTCTTCCGAGCATATCGTAAACTTTTAATTGCACATTACACTCCATTGCCAGCTGATAATTTATCATTGTATTCGGATTAAACGGATTAGGGTAATTTTGTTCCAAAAAAAAGTCCTGCGGTATATCGTAAGAGTTAAGATTCTCTTCAGGTCCTACAACGGTTATTGAACTCCAGTCTATTCGAAACCAATCAAAGTCAACAAACCCATCCAATTCCCTTGTCGCAAAATTAAAAAGGCAAAACTTGTTCCCTGTGAAAATAGAAAGATTAAAGCGCATGGATATCCCCGGTAAATACAAGAACATCACTGCTTTTAGCAGTAAAATTTGAATCAAGTTCGGTAATGGAAATATTACCGTAACCGTGCGCAACATATATCTTGCCGTCATCATCAAAAAATAAACCGGGATCATAAAATCCTCTGGGCAATTTTTTTTATTTGCCAGGGACCTTCAGGCTTTGCTGCTGTACATAGAAATCCGCCTTCATCAAGTGTAATGAATAATAAATAATATTTACCATCTTTGAACTTTAAACTACTTGCCCATTGGCCGTGAGAATACCTGTTGCAGCCATTAAGGTCGTAGCATTGACTAAAATCCATCCGCTGTACTGCATTACTGCAATATTCCCAGTTAACCAGGTCGAATGATTTAAGTATCGTTACTCCCGGGAAAATTAACATTGTAGTTGACACCATGTAATAGATTGAATCTACACGGATTACATCAGGATCAGGAAAATCGGAATAAATGACAGGGTTGGTATAAGTTCCATCTCCATTGTCGCTTTGCATTTTTTGTGCAGAAACATTAACTATTAGAAAGATTGCTATCAAGAAAATATAAAAAATGGGGGTCGACTTCTTTGCCATGCTTGATAAAGTTCATTTACTAAAATTGATT
>JBLNGL010000516.1:0-3004 GCA_050264735.1 Ignavibacteria bacterium
GAAAGGGAATAAATTATTTTATAAAAAGAATGGAAAAGAAATTCCTGTAAAGGGGATCTATAGCCGTGTTGTATACGACGAGCTTGTTAAAAAAAATATTAAAATAAATTTTAAGTTTACCGACGACCTGGATACCGAGTGGGCCGATCATCCTAGCTGGTTCTTCAGGATCAGCAAACATTCGCTCCCTTATTTAAAAGGCGGATTTGTCCCCTCTGCGTTTTATTTAGCGAAATTAGATAAATACCCGGATGATTTGGAGAATTACATATTAAAACCGCTTTATTCTTTTTCAGGATATGGAGTAGAATTTGATGTTTGCAAGGAAAAGCTCGATAAGATCCCGGACAAATCAAATTACATTTTGCAAAGAAAAATCGAATATGCTCCGCTGATTGAAACGCCGGATGGATACTCAATGGCTGAGATCAGAATGATATATTTCTGGAAAGATCATCCTTTGCTTGTAAATAATTTGGTTAGAATGAGTAAAGGAAGAATGATGGGGCTTGATTTCAACAAGAATAAAACCTGGGTCGGATCAAGCTTGGCTTATCATCCATAATCTATTATTTAAAGATCTCATTAAATTTAATCCCCGCCATAATGATGAGATTAAAAATCATTCCTTGAATATCATTTATTGATCGAAATTTCATTTCTGCTGCTCAATATATCATACCAATTAATCTTCCGGGTAATAAACATTATCAATGCAAGGATGACGAATAAAGCAATATTTCCCAGAAGCAAAGAGTAATCCTGCAGCTGGAGGATTACGTACATAAATCCGTAAAACATTAATAATAAAAGACTTATTATTGCTCCTATCTTGAGATTCGAGTATATACTTTTAACATAGAAACCGATTAAAATAATAATCATTACTGCAGATATTATGTACGAATATTGGAAAATCATATATTCTGAAATTGAAAGAAGAATTGAATAGAAAAGTATTAGAGATAATCCGATCAAAGAATATTGGATCGGGTGTATTACTTTTTTGCTGAATATTTCAATCATAAAAAAGCTTACAAAAGTCAGTATGATTATCATTATTCCGTACTTTGAAGTCCTCATAGTTTTTTGATATTCATCGATTGGCATCAGCAGCTTAACCCCGAAAGAACTTGGAAAGATTTCATAATTTTTATTATCCCAGTTTTGAGGGTAGGCCCTGTTGAAATGATTTATTTTCCATGTTGAATTAAAACCTCCGGCAGCTATTTCTCTTTCAGAAGGAAGATATGAACCTGTAAAGCTGGGATTATTCCAAGTTGAATTAATTTTTACTTCGGTTGATTTCCCCACGGGGATAAAGCTTAGTTCCTCGCTTCCCCTAAGAAGCATCTGAAGTTCAAATTCGTGTAGATCGTTTTTGTTATCTACATTTATATTACTATGGAATCCATTATAAAGTACATCTTTATTTTTTAAGCCGGGATTTACATCGCTGGCAATCCCGTTCCATTTAAGGTTTACATTTTCCTCAATTCCCCTTAGATCACCAACATTAAAAGAGACATAAGAAGCTTTAAAACCGGCTATGTCTTTTAAACCGGGATATTCGAAGAAACCTTTCATCTTAATTTTAGCTCGATAAAGGACAAGCTCATAGATTCCTCTGTACCTTACCTCAGGAACTAATTCACAATTAATTTCTAAAATGCTCGGCAAAAAATGTTTGTTATTTGAGACTATTGATTTTTCTCCAGGTTTATTTTCCTTAAGAATTTCTGTTTCAATAGTTAAGACAGGTCCGGCAAAAATCTGCTCATGTGCCCAGCTTGAATAAATGTCCCGTAAAGCTTCATTCCTGAAGCTTTGTCTTTCATTTATTAAAGATTGAATCATTGCAAGGGGGATTAGAAGTAAAAATATGAGAAGAATGATAAGAACCAGCCTTAAAGTTAAGGATTCTTTTTTCATAACGGATTAATTCTTATTAATGGAATTATTAATTTTTTAGGAATTTTAAGTTTTAAGAAAACTCTATACATTTATTCCGGCATCCCCATTTTTCTTCAAATAATTTGAAGATCCATATTCAGAGCCGTTTTAACTATTAAGACGAATCAGTACAGACAAAGTTCGTAGATAGTCTTTACCGGAAAATCTTTTTATTATTTTCAATTTATAAAAAACCAATGAGATTAGAATCCCATCCCCTTTACCTTTACTTTAACCCTGCACAAATAATTATGTGAAGCAATAAATAGTTCGTTCCCCTCTTTCCCGCCGAATTTGCAGTTTGCTAATTCAGTTCCTGTATCAATGCTTCCAAGGTGTTTCCCTTCCGGGGAAAAGATCATAACACCTCCGGGAGCCGTTGCCCATATATTTCCTTTTTGATCGACAACCATTCCGTCACAGCCGCCTCCCTTGCCGTATTTATTAAATCCCGTAGCATCAAAAAATAATCTTCCGTTCTTAACTGATCCATTTTCAGCAACATCAAATTTCAATATGACTTTCTTTTCCCCCGAATTAGAGACATATAAAGTTTTTTCATCCGGAGAGAGAGAAATGCCGTTCGGATAGTCCAGCTCCTTAGTAATCAATTCGATTTTTCCATCCCCCGATAAATGATAAACACCTGAGAAATCAAGCTCTTTACCGGGATAATCCGGACCCTTTAATCCGTATGGCGGATCAGTGAAATAGAAATGTCCATTTGAGCTGATTACAACATCATTGGGGCTGTTAAACTTTTTCCCTTCATATGAATCAATTATAATTTTTTTTGACCAATTCTCCCTGTTCAGCTGAGTTATACAGCGGTTTCCGTGATCGCAGAGAATAAGCTGATTATTCACCGGATTTATGAATAATCCATTACTTCCCAGGTCTCCTCCGAAAGATTTTGTTCCCAATGAAAAACCGGCTGGCCTCAAGTAAACGCTTAATCCCTCTTTTTCATTCCATTTAAAGATTGTGTTTTGCGGAATATCTGTAAATAAAAGAAATCCACCGTCCTTTATCCACACCGGACCTTCGCTCC
>JBLNGL010000517.1:0-7870 GCA_050264735.1 Ignavibacteria bacterium
AATTTTTGAGTGTGATAGAAGTAATGTTGTGAATTCTTTTGATGATAAAACGGCTCTGCGCGGATTCAATTATTATTACTATGTGCAAACCAAAGATGACGGATCTACTAATGATGTAGAGTCGGGTGTTCCGCTGGTCAGCAGCAGATTTTATACAATGACAAGCAATCCGGCATATTTAACGAGACCCGCAGGAATAGCTTTGACATCGTCGGCATCATCGGCTACGTATTCTGGCAACGGATCGATAACAGATTTCATTTTACCTGACCCAGTGACTGATTCAACGGGTACCGTTATCAACAGCATTTCCGTTACCGTAAATGGAGTCCTCCAAATCCCTGCTTCTTATACAGTAGTTAGGGATACTTTAAGGTTCATGCAAGCTCCTATTGGTTCCGTCCTTGCAGAAATTTTAGCTCCGACAGGCTCAAGAAGATATGACCTTTCCGATATCAGAATTGTTCCAAATCCGTACAATATAAAAGCAAGGAATATCCAATTTGGAGAAACTGATCCTACTGTACTAGACAGGCTTGCTTTTTACAATCTTCCTCCGGTTTGCAGAATAAAAATTTATACTGAAACCGGTGATTTAATTGAAACAATTGAGCATAATAACGGAAGCGGGGATGATTACTGGCACTCTCTTACTTCTTCCAACCAATTAGTAGTCAGCGGATTGTACATTGCTTACTTTGAAGTTACGGAAGATTACCAGGATGAAAATACAGGTGAATTATTATATAGAAAAGGCGATCATACTTTTAAAAAATTTGTAATAATTAGATGATTTTAATCCTGCTTTTTTGGTGCAGGTATTTAGAAGATTGTATTTCCAAAAGGAGAAAAAAACGTGAAGCTTTCAAAATATTTAATAATAATCGGACTTCTCACATCCATTTCCTTTAGTCAGACTAAACTTGCACAAACCGGTTTCAATTTTCTTAGTGTTTCCTCTGATGCAAGATCTGTAGCAATGGGAGATGCAGTTAATTCGCTGTCTGGTTTTTCCGGGGCAATGTCTTACAATCCTGCTTCCATGGCTGAGATGCCTACTTTACTGAATACAACATTCAGTATGAACAAATGGATTGCAGATATAGATTATTTAGCAGCCAGTTTAATTATTTCCCCAAATTCTGGTGATTATGGTACTATTGGTTTAAGTATCCAATCAGTTGATTATGGAGATCTAGACGGGACTGTAGTTGACAGAAATAGTCCAAATGGTTATGCTGAAACAGGTTTTTTTAGTCCTACAGCACTTGCAGTAGGTCTTGGATATGCTAAAATGATCAGTCAGCAGTTTGGTATAGGAGCTCAGATAAAATATGCCTACCAAAAACTTGGTGAAAGTTCAGTGATGAACAGTGAAGGCAATGTTACTTCAAAAGAAAATAAAGAAAACGCCCTTGCTTTTGATTTTGGGACGATCTATAAAATAGGGATTAAGAGTATAACATTTGGTATGTCGGTAGCTAATTTTTCCCAGGAAGTAAAATTTGAAGAAGAAGGATTTCAGCTTCCTCTTCTTTTTACTATAGGTATTTCCGCAAATGTTTTCGATTTTGTTAACATGCAGTCCTTTGATCAAGATTTACTAGTTTCGGTTGATTGGACTCATCCCAGGTCGCATCCGGAGCAGCTAAAAATAGGTGCTGAATATAAGATTTTTGATATCCTGTCTTTAAGAGGAGGATATGTTGGCGGCAACGATGAGAATGATTTTTCCTTTGGAGCCGGTATTGAATATTTTGGAGTTGAATTTGACTATGCCTATACTTCATTCGGCATATTTGATAATGTTCAAAGATTTACTGCACGTCTTTCATTGTTATAAGAGAAAAGGGAATAATATGAAAAAGAAATTTACTTCGAAACAAAAAAATTTAATAGTTAATCTTTTTGTTTTTTCCATCTTGATTTTCACCGGCTGTGTCGATTTTGAAGAACCGGCAGCTCTCAACGATCCGAAAGAATGGGACACAAGTAACGACCCTGTAATCACATCGATTTCCCCGGATGCAATTGCTATGGGAGGAATTAGAGAAATCAAAATTGCGGGGAATAACTTGGGGATAAAAAATAACACTGATACTCCGTGGGTTTTCATTGGAGGTGTGCGCGGACAGATCAAGGAAATCCTGCCGAATGAAATTACAATTTATAGACCGAATATGTCAGAAGATCATTACGACAGTCAAATTTTCGTTAATGTAACTGATCCTAATGCAATAAATACATCGGCAAATCTTGAATATGCAGTTGAAGATCCCGGGGATGTACTGGGAGATTATGGGGGTGCGTTTAGTGCAAATGTGATAATGTCTGCCGATTTGGATCAAAATGAAAATTTATTCGTAGCCACTAGTCGTGCCGTTTGGAGAAATGATCCTACGGGAAATACTTTAACCGTAATGGCAAGCAATTTTACTCCCGCCGCGGCTTTTAGAACAATAACTGACGCTAAGTTCGGACCTGGGGGAGGAAGCAATGGATTAAATATGTACTTATCTAACGGGACTAATACAATTTACAGTGTACTTCTTGCGGATAGCACAATAGTAGGCACCACTAGACCATCGACGGTAGATACGGTAGGAGGGCCCGTTAGCAAATTGGATTTCGATCAAAATGGAAATTTGTATTCCGTTGGTTCCGGCGGATTATTCTTTACCAATTTAACCGATGGGAGCACATCTGCAAGTTTAGGTTTCAATGGGATAACAAATGTCAAGGGTATCCGTATATTCAATGGTTATGTATATGTGGCTGATTCAGTTAACATTTGGAGAAGCCAGATTTCCGGGACTTCCATAATCGGTCAGGAATCCTTGGTAAATCTAGCCGCAATTTCGAGTTTCTCTAATTGTATAATAAGTTCCTTTGATCTGGATGCTGACGGAAATATAGTAATGTGTATTAGAAATTACCCGGGTTATTCATTATTTATCAGGGAAAGTGATGGATCTGTAACTCCCTTTTATGAAGTTGCAAGCATTTTGCCAAGTACTGCTGATCAAGTAATTTGGGGAAACAGCCGGCAGCTCTATTTAATAAGCGGTTCGCTTAGAGCGACTCCGCCGTTGACTGGTTTTGCATCAGCTAGAGTCTTTAGAATGTCGTATAATATTAATGGAGCTCCTCATTTAGGGCGAAATTTTCTGGAGTAATTTAAAAACGAATTAAAAGCATTACTTGAAAGGAGGTTGAAAGGAAATTAATAAGAGTTTCTAATGGTTCTTTTGTTTCTTAAATAAATTATTTATCAATTTAGGAGGTAAAAATGACAATCAGAAAAACCTTACTATCTGCTTTATGGTTGGTTCTTATTGTTGGAACTGCTCAGGCCCAGCTATCTAAGATTGTTTCTGATAGTTTGTATCAGATCCCGAAAACTAATGTTGCACCTGTTATTGATGGTGTAATGGATGATGTGTGGAAAACTCTGGATTGGAATTTTCAGAGTACATACGTTGTTGATGGCGATGCAACACCGCCCGACGGATATACTGATCTTACGGGTATGAGTAAAGCTATGTGGGATGAGACTAATCTTTATATTCTTTTCTTTAATCAGGATGATGATATCCAGGATAATCCAGCTCAAACTGCAGGCTGGCAGAAAGATGCTGTTGAAATTTATATAGATGCAGATAACAGCAAAGTTCCAGATGGATCTGGCGGCTGCGAACCTGGAGCAGGTTTGTGTCCGGATGATATCCAGCTTACAATTCCTCATGCTTATATGGGGATAGAAGCAGATACAGTAGACGGCATCGGTTTCCCAGCCGGCATTCCTACGGATGGAGTTGAATTCGCGATTGTCGACTCAGAGGAACCCGATGGTCTCCCAGGCTGGTGGCTCGAGGTTAAGATCCCCGTTGATAATATTAATCTAATTGCTGAGTCAGGTACACTAATTGGATTTGAATTGCAGCAGGATGAATCTGATGGTACCTCGGGTGCCCGTGAAGATATGTCCAAATGGTGGAATAATACAAACAACTCGTGGACGGATGCTAGTATTTGGGGAACGGCTGTTTTAAGTGACAGAGAAGTTGATACAGCTGTTGTAATAGGAAAACTACCGGCAGGTGAAACCATCACGGTTGATGGTGTTATGGAGCCAGTTTATCTAGCCGGAAATCCCATTACTCAGAATCTTTACAGGGTAGATGCTGCGGGAACTATTGAAAATCTTCTGGAAGATGGATTTATCACTACTTATCTGCTTTGGGATGAAACAAATTACTATGCATTCTTTGATGTTATTGATGATGACATCCAAGATAATCCTGCTCAAACTGCAGGCTGGCAGAAAGATGCTGTTGAATTCTATATAGATCCAGATAACAGCAAAGTTGCAGATGGATCTGGCGGCTGCGAACCTGGTGCAGGTTTGTGTCCGGACGATATCCAGCTCACCATACCTCATGCCTATTTGGGTGCAGAAGCTGATACCGTTGATGGAATCGGTTTCCCTGCTGCCATACCTTTAGAGGGTGTTGAATTTAAAATTGCTGATAAAGACGATGGTACCGGGTGGTATTTAGAATTAAAAATACCTGTTGATAACATCAATCTAATTGCTGAGGAGGGAACCGTTTTAGGACTTGAAGTTCAGCTTGATGAATCTGATGGAACTTCCGGTGCTCGGGAAAGTATGGAAAAATGGTGGAATGCAACCAACAATTCATGGACCGATGCAAGCATTTGGGGAACTGCTAAATTAGGTCCCGAAGTTGTAGTCGGCGTGAGACCGGTAAAATCACCGGTTCCAGCACAATTCTCATTAAATCAGAATTATCCAAATCCATTTAACCCTTCAACTAAGATAACTTTCAGTATTGCTGCTCCGGATTTAGTTACTTTAAAAGTATTTAATTTGTTAGGACAGGAAATCGCTACGCTTGTAAATGAAAGAATGAATGCAGGTACATATGTGGCAGATTTCGATGCTAAAAATCTTCCTAGCGGTATATACTTCTATCAAGTAACGGCCGGGAATTCATCTGTAACTAAAAAGATGATGCTGCTTAAGTAATGATTGCAATCGGCGTCTGTGACTGAAAGAGTCACAGACGCTTTTTTTTTGAAATACCTTATAATACTTCAATGGAGCTCCGGAATGAATCTTCATGCGGTAGATATCGGAATAATAGCTGTATACCTTGTCTCAACGATTTTTATTGGTTTTTATATATCAAAGAGAGCTTCAAAAGATATAAATAATTATTTTCTTGGCGGGAATAAAATTCCATTCTGGTTTCTAGGTGTCTCCGATGCATCCGGAATGTTCGACATCGCCGGAACAATGCTCCTGGTCTATTGGCTTTCAGTATACGGATTAAAAAGTATTTGGATTCCCTGGATCTGGCCTGTATTTAACCAGATTTTTCTGATGATTTATTTATCCCCTTGGCTTCGAAAGTCGAATGTGATGACAGGTGCTGAGTGGATGAAAACCCGTTTCGGAACGGGAAGAGGAGCTACTTTATCCCATTTTATTGTCGTAATATTTGCACTGATTAGTGTAATTGGATTTTTATCTTACGGCTTCAAGGGTATTGGAAAATTTGCAGCCGCATTTCTGCCGGCCTTAATAACAAGCCCGGAAACTTTGGCTCAATACCCGCAGATAAATGCAAATCTGTATGCATTAATTCTAATGGGTATTACAACTTTATACGTTGTAAAAGGCGGAATGATGAGCGTGGTTGCAACTGAAGTAGTTCAATATTGTATCTTATCAGTTTCTGCTATTGCAATCGGAATTATTGCAATGTATCATGTTTCTCCGGAAATGATTAATAGTGTAGTTCCCCAGGGGTGGAAGAGTATTTCTTTCGGATGGAATATTAATTTGGACTGGACTTCGGTGAATTCCGCTCTAGCTACCAAAGTAAGTGCATTTAATAAGTGGATTGAGTCGGACGGATACTCCTTATTCGGATTATTCTTTGGAATGATGGTATTTAAAGGTCTTTTTGTTGCCGCCGCGGGACCAGCTCCAAATTATGACATGCAGAGGATCCTTTCAACAAGATCTCCTGTTGAAGCTGCAAAAATGAATTCTTTGGTAAGTGTGGTTCTTAATCCGACTAGATATTTTTTAGTTGCCGGTTTAACCGTTTTAGCTTTAACTAACTTCGATGCATTATATAAAAGCTCTATTACAAGTCCGGATTTTGAAGCAATTCTCCCGGAAGTTCTTGTTCATTATGTTCCTGTTGGTTTGCTTGGCTTATTAATGGCTGGATTTATTGCAGCATTCATGAGCAATTTTGCTGCGACTGTCAATGCAGCACCGGCATATATTGTAAATGATATTTATAAGCGCTATGTGAATCCTAATGCTGAACCGAAAAAGTATGTAGTAATGAGCTATATTGCTTCAGTTGCCGTTGTAATTGTCGGCATTACAATAGGTTTTTTCGTCGAATCAATAAATCAGATTGCACTCTGGATTGTTGCATCTTTGTGGGGAGGCTACACTGCGGCAAATGTTCTGAAATGGTATTGGTGGCGTTTTAACGGATACGGCTATTTCTGGGGAATGGTTGCAGGTATTTCTACCTCATTAATTTTAACAATTCTGGATAACTTTAATTTAATCGGCTTTTTAGATAATTGGCCGCTGCCTGCAAATCCAAGCATGAATTCTTTTCCGCTGATCTTTCTCAACTCAATAATCGGCTGTATAATTGCAACTTTAGTTACTAAGCCGGAAAGTGATGAAGTATTAATGAAATTTTATCATAATGTCCGGCCCTGGGGTTTCTGGAAGCCGATCTACCAGAAAGTAATTAAAATTGATCCGGAGTTTAAATCCAACAAAAATTTTAAAAGGGATATGTTCAATATCCTGGTAGGTATTACCTGGCAGATAACTTTAATGGCTACTCCGGTTTTTTTAGTGCTCCGTGAATATTCTTCATTAATAATCTGTGTTGTAATTCTGATCATAACTTCTTTAGTATTAAAGTTCAACTGGTGGAATAAACTTGAAGCAACATACGGTGAGAAAAATTCGGAGCTAAATATACCGGCAGCTGATGAAAAAATACCGGTCATACTCGGTAAATAACCTATGTACTAATTGGACTTTCTAATCCTTCAAACATTTTTCTTTGCGGGAAAAAGGAAACATCCTCCTTTTGAGAATTAGAAATTATAATTATAACTTTATTTTTATAATTGTCTCATATGTAAAATTGACATAACTTAAACAATATTGATTAAGCCTTTTAAAAAGAGTGGATTATGCCAAAGATTGAAATTATGAAAAAAATATTTCCTGCAATATTCTTCATTTTAGTCAATTTGATCTTGGCAAATGAAGTATTTCCATATAACTCCGATAGTGATTCCACACCTGTTGAAAAGTACGGGCAAATCAGAGTGGAAGGAAACAGAATTGTGGATAAGAACGGAAATCCTGTTGCATTACACGGGATGAGCTTGTTTTGGAGCCAGTGGATAGGAAAATATTATAATCCTTTTTGCATAGAATGGCTGCATAGCGATTGGAAAATAACGGTAATTAGGGCCGCGATGGGAATTGAACCAGACGGTTACCTAACAAATCCGGATACCGAAAAAAATAAAATATTCTCTGTAATTAACAAAAGCATCGAACTGGGAATTTACGTTATAGTAGATTGGCATGACCATAACGCGCATATTCATCAGGAAGAGGCAATCGGTTTTTTTGCAGAGATTGCAGCTTTATACGGGGATCAACCTAATTTGATTTATGAAATATATAATGAACCTACCCAGGTTTCATGGTCTAATGTTGTTAAACCTTATGCTGAAGCTGTTATCGATACAATACGTTCGATCGATCCGGATAATTTAATTA
>JBLNGL010000518.1:0-3721 GCA_050264735.1 Ignavibacteria bacterium
TCAAAAATATAAAGAAAATGCTTTCTGTTTCCATTAACGAGATAAAATTAATAGGAATAAATTCAGTACGGCTTCTTCTTGAAAAGATCAGGTTTAATCTGGAGCCGGGAAAAATATTTACGATCTTGGGGAAAAACGGAAGCGGAAAATCTACTTTGATAAAATCATTAACAGGATTGCTGGACAAAAAATTCTATTCCACAGAGGGGGAAGTATTTTTTCATGGTGAAAATATTTTAAAAATGTCCGAAGAAAAATTATTAAAACTCAGAAGGGATAAAATAAAATATGTTTTTCAGGATGCGGCAAATAGTTTTGATCCTATAAAAAAATTAAAATATTATTTCGGAAAACCAGCTAATCATAAAGACGAGACCAATCTTCTGCTTGAATATTTTCTTCTTCCGGATCAGGATGAATTAAAGAATATGTATCCTTATGAAATAAGCGGCGGAATGGCACAGAGAACGGCTCTAGCGTTTGCGCTGCTTGCCAATCCTAAGCTGCTGATTCTTGATGAACCTACCTCCGGTATAGATTCCGCGATTGCCAATTTAATGCTTCTGAAGCTGAAGGATTTTGCCTCGGATGGAAATTCCGTACTGCTTGTCACCCAGGATTTAGTCTTTGCAAAAAAGATAAGCAGCAAGATTTCTTATTTAGCCGATAATAGAATTTCATCCTTTTCTGATCCCGACGAATTTTTTAAGATAAAAGAATATTCAGATCCCTCTTTCTTAAATTACGGAAAGGTAACATGAGCACACTTCTGTCCGTTGAAAATATTTCTTATGATGTTGAAAGATCAGGAGATGATCTTAATTTGTTTACTCGGAGCCGAAATTTAAGAATTTCAAGAAGTGAAAGCAGGAAAGATTTATTAAAGAATATTTCATTTTCAGTAGATGAAGGAGAAATTACAGGAATTGCCGGGGAATCCGGGGCAGGTAAAACAACTCTCGCTAAAATTCTTGCCGGGATTATGAAGCCTTCCAAGGGTTCAATTAAATTTTATCCGTCCCGCAAAGTGAATAAACAGATGGCAAATCCCATTCAGATATTGTTTCAGAATAACGGCGAGATTTTAAATCCTTTAAGAAAAGTTAATGAAATAGTGGAAGAAGCTCTTTCAATCAATTTAAAGAGAATGGGAAAATCCATCAACTTAAGAAACATTCCCGAAAAGAAAGAGAAAATATTTGCAGCGGTAAATTTCCCGGAAACTTTAAGGGATCGGAAGGGATTTGAATTAAGCGGGGGCGAACAGCAGCGTGCCGCCCTTGCCAGAATACTTGCAGCCGAACCTGAACTTTTGATTTTAGACGAACCTTTTTCGTCGCAGGACCCGGAATCTCAATTAAACTTTTTAAATCTGTTTAAAAAAATTAATGAAGATTTCGGTACGGCAATGATCTGCATTTCTCATAACCTGGAAATCTTAAGGCAGCTGTGCAGTAAGGTTTTAATAATGTATAAGGGAGAAATTGTAGAAAGCGGTCCGGCACCCGACGTATTAAATGCTCCCCGACATCCTTATACAAAATACCTGCTTAAAGCGGAAGAATATAATCTCTCTCCGGAAGAATTGAAACAAAATTTTGCAGAAGGTAACAGCCGATCATAGCAACTTTTGTCATTTAAATCTCTTTTTTTTGACCTCTTTATTCTCTATATTTTCTCCCCAAAAAACAGGAAAAATAAAAAATGGCAAAGCAGCAATCATTTGCAGAAAAAGCAAAAGGAAAAAAGAAAGATACCGGAGTAAATGTTAAATTAATTAAAACGGTGAAAACTGATAAAGGAACTTACAAGTTTAACGAACGTTTCGTAAAACTGGACGATATAAGTAAGGTTAGTCAAATAAAAGATTAGAAACTTTATTCAAACAATTCGAGGCTTAAACTCCCCTCAAGCTCAAGCAGCTTCTGTTTAATTTTTATCCCGCATCCGTAACCTCCGATGCTGCCGTTGTAATTAATTACTCTGTGGCACGGTACAATTACCGGGACAGGGTTTAAGCCGATAATTCTCCCGACAGCTCTGAATGCTTTCATATGTCCTGTCTTCTGTGCAATATATTTATAACTCGCCGTTTTTCCGTATGGAATTTTCTTCAGCTCCCCCCAGATTCTTTTTTCTAAATCCGTCCCGATTATATCCAACGGAACTGCAAACTTCTTTCTTTTTCCGTCAAAATATTCGACAAGCTCGTTAAATACATTGAACATTAAAGGATCATCATGATAAAGCTTTGTGAGAAAACCTGATTTGAGCATCCCCTCTTTTTTATTCATAAAAATCTTCCTTATTCCTTTATGAGACGAAAATACTTTAAAATGTATTCCCGCTATCTTTAAAGAGGCATAAAAAACATTCTCTTTTGTTTGCCCGTGGCCCGGCATTTTTTACTCTGAAAGGTTAAAGCGATTTTGCATATCTAATTTATTAAAAAAGATGTAAAATCTCTCCTAGGGATCAATAATAATAAGGATTTTCCGGAATGAAATATTGAAGCAGATTAAATGGTTAGAATCAACTATTAGATTAAATACGTACTTTTTAAGCAGAAATTACTTCCAAAGCCGGATGAATATCTCTTTTAAGCAGGCCTTCAATTGCCGCAAGCGTGCTGCTTATAGCCGTCGGACAGCTTCCGCAGGCACCCTGGTACCGGATTTTTACCATATAGCCGTCAACACTCAAAACCTGAAGCCCGCCTCCGTCGCCCGCTAGGGCGGGTCTGACTCTCAAATCAATTAATTCATTAATTTTTGTTAAAAGCTCACTGGTATTTACGTCCATCTTTAATTTTTTTTCTTGAGGGATCAGCGATTCATCGAAAGTTTTCAAAAAAGTTTGAAACGGTTTTTGAATTTGTCCCCAGGCTGCTTCTTTTGCTTTTTCAATAGTAACAAACTTGTTCATGTAGAAAACAGAAACAACTCCCGGAATTTCAAAAATACCCTTAGCTAAAGGATCTCCCTGGGCCTCTTCCTTGCTGGAAAATTGTCTGGTTTCATAATTCAGGAGCTGGCAGTTTAAGATAAATTTCAATGCATGCGGATTCGGCGTAAGATCAACGTCCTCAATAAATAACATCTTTTTAACTCCAATTTTTTCATTTCAAAGATAAGAGATAAAATGTAAGTCATCAAGTCAGCTTTCTGCACAGGATATTTATATCAAAATTAAAATTATTCCCTTATTTTTCGGTAGATTTCAAAATAAATCTCTATAATCCTATTATTATGAAAAAGAAAAATATACTAGTGGTATTTACCGGGGGGACATTTTCAATGATGATTGACAGGGAAACCGGCGGTGCGGTTCCGCGTTATTCCGGATCCGAACTGCTGGATAAAATACCGGAAGCAAAGAAACTCGCAAATATTATCTGCTATGATTTCGGCAAATATCCAGGTCCGCATATGACCCCGGAATTAATGTTTGAGCTGGCAAAAAAAATCCAGGATAAAATTAACAAAAATAATTTTACGGGAGTTATAGTTACTCACGGGACAGACACGCTTGAAGAAACTGCTTACCTCTTAGATCTTGTTGTGAAAACCGAAATCCCTATTGTAGTGATCGGCTCGATGAAAAACAGCTCTGAGCCGGATTGGGACGGGCCCAGGAATCTGATGGATTCCATCAACATCTGTTTAAATGATAATTTTAAAAATCTCGGCGTTTTAGTCTGCTTAAACGGCGAGATAAATGC
>JBLNGL010000519.1:0-3922 GCA_050264735.1 Ignavibacteria bacterium
CTGACCGCTTCCGTTCACCGCAAAATCCCCGTCGCCGAATACAACCATCTTGGAAGAAATACCGTTGATCTTATTTTCAATTGCAACAGCAACCGGAAGAGAGGAAGCAGGAAAATCTGCCGCAGTCCACTGCCTTGTTATATCAAAATAAACCGGAGGTCTTTCAAATCCGGCTTTATCGCTTGTTACCGCTAAATTTGTTACGCTTTCGGAAGAATCACTTTTAGTAACCTTAATCGGACTTGCAAAAGGAAGCACGACCGATTCAATTCCTTTTGTAATCGGATGGTCTGCAAATTTTGTTATTACCGGAAGGTAGGGAAACTTTACGGGTGTGTTCATAATAAACATGCCGCTCTGCTGCCGGACCATAACATTGCTGGCGTTTGCATCTATTACAAATTCGTCCTGCACATCTATTCCCTTTTTATTCAGCCAGTCTTCAAAGCCCGTTTTAGTCGAAGATCCTGTTGCGTTGGAAAAATCCCCCTTAACTCTATTTAAAGCGGCAAGCACTCTCCCTCCCTTTGAAATATAATTATCAAGCTTTGAAAAGAGTTCAGGTTTAACCGTGTCCGAAGGGGCAATTATAACTAAGGTCTTAATTTCGCTGCCGATATCGGTGGAATCTGAGAGGTTTACTGTAGAAATATCATACAATATCGAAAGCTGCTGATATAATTGTGGGAGTTCGGAAAATGTCGGCTCACCGTTTCCCTGGAGCAAAGCGATCTTAATTTTTTCTTTTAATGATAATTTCTTGATATTGGTTGATAGATTATATTCCATGGCAGAACCGGGCTGGATAAACGGGATTGTTTCCTTCTTATCCCCGAGCTGAAGCACTGCACCGAGATATGCTTTCTGCTGCTTCATCTGATCTTTCTCTCTTACATTAATCATAATCGGCTGAACGCCCGCCTGCTGCGCTTCCATTTCGGTTTCCTGGTCTTTCCCCGGATTAATAAACTGGTAAACAACTTTTCCGCCGGAAGCATTATCATATTCAACCAGCAGATCTCTGAAATCCTTTTTTACTTTTGCAATATCCGGCGGAAGATCTTCAGAGAAATATGCTGTAATAGTAACAGGTTCATCCAGGGATTTCAAAATATTTTCCGTAGCATCACTAAGCGTAAACTGGTTGTCTTCTGTAAAGTCAAGCCTGAAGAAAAACCTGTTTGCAAAAAAATTAATTAAAATTAAAATGCCGAATATTAATAGTATTCCGGTTATTACTTTTTTTCTTGTTAGCATATCAATCAACTATATTTCTTTTTGAAAGCATGGTTTCGGCAAGGATTAAACCGAAAGCCGAAATGCTGAGAAAATAAATTACATCTTTCGAGTCGACTACTCCGCGCGAAATAGACTCAAAATGAGTTTGAAGATTCAAATAGTCCAGTATTTGGCCAATCAGTCCGGACGAATCGCTTGCCAGTACATTAAAAATGATCAGGAAAAAAACCCCGATAAGAAGGGACAGCAAGAATGCTACAATCTGGTTCCCGGTTAAGCTGCTGGCAAAAAGCCCGATGCTGATGTAAGCCATGCTCGTTAAAATAAGTCCCAGATATCCGCACCAAACCGCGCCGTGATCGATTGTGCCGATTGAAGCGACAGTGATGTAATACGGCAGAGTAAGAGCCAAAGCAATTACAATAAGCAGGAGGCATGCTAAAAACTTGCCGAGAATAATTTCCCAATCTGTTACAGGTTTTGTTATTAGAAGTTCAATTGTACCCGATTTATTTTCTTCGGCAATCATTCTCATTGTTAATGCGGGAATAAAAAAGAATAGTGTAAAGTAAGCCACGGAAAAGAACGGCTGAAGCGTTGCCTGCCCTGTGAAAAAAATATCGGAACCGTAAAGCCATGTAAAAAATCCGCTCAAGCCGAGAAATACTACAATCAGAATATAAGCGATCAAAGAATCAAAAAACTGTCTTAACTCTCTTACCGCAATTATCCATGTTTTTTTCATAAAAATATTTTTTTATTTAAAATGAATTTTTGTTTCTTTCTACCATTCAGTCATTCAACCATTCATCCATTCAATTATTCATCCATTCAATCATTCATCCATTCAGTCATTCCCCGCACGCAGGCAGGTATTCATTAACCATGCATTCATGCAATCATGCAATCTTTCACGTTGTCAGCTCTCTAAATATATCTTCAAGCTTTGTTTCTATAGGGATTATTTCTGTTAAGATCCAGTTTTTTTGGACACACATTTGGAAAATTGCTCTTTTGGATGACGTTCCCGGTCTGCTTTGAACCATAAAAGTATTTAAAGAATCAGCAACCGGATCAACTACTGCAATTGAATCAATTGATCGCAGTGTTGAAGAGATTAGATCCTTATTTTGTTCATCTTCAATTTTAATCCTAAGCATCTCTTCACCCTGAGCTTGCTTACGTAAAGTATCCGGAGTCCCGTCTGCAACAATCTTACCTTTATTTATGATTAAAATCCTATCGCAGATCGCTTCAACTTCGGGAAGGATATGTGTACTTAAAATTACTGTTTTTTGCCTGCCGATCCTCTTAATAAGATTCCTAATTTCAATTATCTGGTTGGGATCAAGTCCGGAAGTGGGTTCGTCAAAAATTAATATTTCCGGATTATGAATCATTGCCTGTGCAAGCCCGACACGCTGCCTGTATCCTTTGGAAAGCTCGCCGATTTTTTTATGTTTCTCTGCATTAAGTCCGCATACCTGGACCATTTCTCCGATTCTGTTTTCAATATTATCCTTAAGCATTCCCTGGAGATTAGCTGTAAATTCAAGGTATTCCAGGACCGGCATGTCATAATAAAGCGGGTTGTTTTCCGGAAGGTACCCGATCTTTGATTTTATAATTTCCTGATGTTCATGAATTGAGTACTCTCCAACTTTTACATCACCTTCATTGGGAGCCATAAAGCAGGTGAGGATTTTCATGGTTGTGGTTTTTCCAGCGCCGTTTGGCCCAAGAAACCCAAGTATTTCACCTGTTTTTACCTGAAATGAAATTGAATCAACTGCTTTTTGTGTGCCGTACTGTTTTGTAAGATTCTCTACAACGATGTTCATAACATTAAAAAATAATTAAAAAATTAGGAGTTTAAAATAAAAATTTTTGACGAAAAATGAATGTAAATGTTCCACAGAATAAGATTTTAAAAAATTTCATTTCTGAAAATAAAACTGGGAACGAGTACCGGAAAATCCTGTTTAGCCGGACAAAATGCTAAATTGTAGAAGCAAAAATGTTTAATTATCTTTCAAAGAAAAACTTTCTGATAATATGAATAGAATATTCGCTCTGGTTCTTATTGTCCTCATTTCATTTTCTTACATTAATGCTGCTCAGGAAAGTATGCATAACCTATCCTCAAAAGAACTCCGGAACGGAACAATATCCTATTTTACATCAGGATGGAAATATTCGGCAGGGAATGATCTTAATTGGACTTCAATTGAATTTAACGACGACGGCTGGAGTGATGTTAACACTTTCCAAAACAACAGCTTTCCTTCCGCCTGGAACGGGACCGGATATTTCAGGTTTCATTTCACAATAGATTCTTCATTATTCAATAAATCTGTAATTCTCCAAATCTGGTCTTCAGGGAAACAGGAAGTTTATATTGATGGGAAATTTATAACTGCTAAATCGGATCGCAATCATCCGAAGATTCTAACATTTAATCAAAATCAAGATCATGTTTTAGCAGTTAAATATGTGAATAATGATGTTCAATATTATAAAGATGCCGGATTCAGTCCCGGTTTTGCTGCCGGATTTGCAAATATTGAAGAATTAATCCGGTCGAATTTAAAAGACCTTCGAAGATATTCTAATGAACAAATATTTTTTACCGCTATAACAATAGCGTTCGGACTTTTGCACTTAATTTTATTTCTATATAACC
>JBLNGL010000520.1:0-4734 GCA_050264735.1 Ignavibacteria bacterium
ATGTCAGGACTGCATGCCAGGATGCATGCATTACCGATGCAATTAAGTTTGGAAATGAGAATGAAGAAAATAAAAATGAATCGCAATACAATAAATATAAAGATCATCCGCTGGGTTTTTACGTACTGGAGGAACTGAATACTAGGCCTAACATTACCTATTTAGCCAAGCTGAAGAATACTCATCCGGAGGAATTATAGTGAATTCAAGCTCGCGGCAGAATATAGATGTCATGGAAGATTATACAAGAGAAGTTGTCTTAGTTGAAGGCGGACTTTCCAGGGCGGATGTTGAAGAATTTGTAGCCAAACCCCTCGATACAAAGCCCGATAAAAAATTTTTAATTGCGATAAGCATCAGCGGCAGCATGCTCCTGATTGGTGCTGTATGTGTTGCACTTACTTTTTGGTTTGGAATAGGACTATGGGGAAATAACCAGCCGGTAGGATGGGCTTTTGATATTGTCAATTTTGTTTACTGGATCGGGATCGGTCATGCCGGAACACTTATTTCTGCAATTCTTTTCCTGTTAAGGCAAAGATGGAGAACGGGGATAGCCAGATTTGCCGAAGCAATGACAATTTTTGCAGTAATATGTGCCGGCTTATTCCCAATAATTCACATGGGCAGGCCTTGGCTGGCTGGCTACCTCCTCCCATATCCAAATCAGCATTCTCTATGGCCGAATTTTACTTCACCTCTTGTTTGGGATGTATTTGCTGTTTCAACTTATTTCACGGTATCTCTGGTGTTCTGGTACATCGGTCTAATTCCGGATTTTGCTTCTTTACGTGATAGGGCAAAAACCAGATTGAAAAAAACAATTTATTCTATTTTCAGTCTTGGCTGGAGGCATTCGCACCGGAATTGGCAGCATTATGAAAAAACTTATTTGATATTAGCCGGATTTGCAACGCCTCTCGTTCTTTCAGTCCATACAATTGTAAGCTTCGACTTTGCGGTTTCAATTGTACCGGGCTGGCATACAACTATTTTCCCTCCGTACTTTGTAGCCGGAGCAGTGTTCTCAGGTTTTGCCATGGTTGTTCTAGTGTTAGTCTTTGTAAGAAAATTATTCAGCCTCGAGCATATCATCACTTTAAACCATATGGAGCGGATGAATAAAATATTGATGGCAACCGGGATGATGGTCGGCTACGGTTATATGATGGAATTTTTCATTGCTTGGTACAGCGGGAATCCTTTTGAACAGTTTACATTTATTAACAGAGCATTAGGTCCTTACGCATTTGCATACTGGATCATGATCAGCTGCAATGTTTTGTTCCCTCAGCTATTCTGGATAAAAAAGATGAGACGCTCGATTCCGGTAATGCTTGCAATCGCAATCCTGGTAAATGTGGGAATGTGGATGGAAAGGTTTGTAATTATTGTTACTTCTCTGCATAGGGATTTTTTGCCTTCAAGCTGGGGAATGTATGCTCCGACTTTATTTGATTTCGGAATACTGTTGGGCAGCTTTGGATTGTTTTTTACTCTAGTAATTTTATTTACAAAGACACTTCCAGTCGTTTCAATTGCGGAAGTAAAAGCAGTTTCGGAAGGCGCACAGCCTTCACATAACGGGGTCGATCATTGATGGAAAGAATCAAAAAATTTTTTAGATTTAATTTTTTAACCGGTTCTCCCGATGAGACAGCAAGAACGAAAAAGCTTTTCGGAATTACGGCTCTATTCGATACGCCTGATGAAATTATTCATGCTGCGGATAAAGTTTCAGCAGTCTATAAAGATTTTGACGTAAACACTCCATACCCAGTGCACGGTATGGATCGGGCTATGAAGCTTAAATCCTCCAAGATTGGATTTATAACTTTAGTATTCGGATTATCAGGTGCAGTATTTGCTCTTTTGTTTATGGGCTGGGCTATGTCAATGGATTACCCAATGATAATCGGGGGAAAACCATTCTTTTCATTACCTGCATATATCCCCATCACTTTTGAGGTAACAGTGCTATTGGCGACTGTATCCACTGTTATTGGACTGCTTACATTCTTCTTTAATTATCCGCAGAACACTCATCCTCTAATTGATACGACTTACATGAAAGCAGTATCATTGGATAAATTCGGTATATGCATATATGCATCCGACAGTCATTTTGATGAAAAGAAAGTGAGAGATCTGCTGGAAGATTTAAAAGGGAAGAATATTGAATCGGTTTATTATCAGGAAAAAGAATCTTATGCTCTATTTGATCCGAAATTTATTATTTTCTTAGTAATTATCGCCGTAGTTGTTTCGGGTGCTACTTACATTACTTTGAATAAATTAATGTATCTGCCCCCATTTGATTTCATGCTTTGGCAGAATAAAACTCATGTCCAGTCAACAAGCAATTTTTATACAGATAAATTTGGAATGAGAACACCTGTTGAAGGCACAGTTGCCCGAAGTTTTATACCTTATCCCTATACAGGCCAGCCGGAACCGGTGAAAACGCTTGTAAATCCTCTTTTACCTGCTAAAGAAAATTTAGAATTAGGTAGAAGAAAATTCCTTACCTATTGCAGTCCGTGCCATGGTGATTATGCCGACGGGACATCGCGTCTTAACCAGCAGTTTCCCAATCCGCCTTCTCTTCATACCGATCGGGCCAGAAACTTCACTGACGGCAGGATTTATCATATTATTACAAACGGGCAGAATATTATGTCCTCATACTCATCGCAGATTACCAGAGAAGAAAGATGGGCAATTGTAAATTACATACGTGTGCTGCAGCGGGCAAAAAATGCAAAGGAATCGGATCTGGAGTTTGCCAGAGCACAGGGTAATAAAAAAGGAACTCAATAAATAAGAATTTAAATATGACCGATTATATTAAAAAAGCTTTACCGGGAAATTTAGTTAACATTGGCTGGACACTTTTAGGAGCGGGGATCCTTTTGGGTCTGCTCGGTTTTTTCATTGATTTCAACCGGGCATTGTTTGCCTATCTAGTGGCATTCCTCTTCATCCTAAGCATTGCCACCGGTGCACTTTTTTTAATTGCGTTGGAATATATAACAGGAGCAGACTGGAGTGTCCCGATCAGAAGAGTAGTGGAATTTTTAGCTTCGGTTCTTCCTCTGCTTATTATTCTTGTACTGCCTCTTTTGTTCAGCCTGGATCAAATTTTTCATTGGGCGCAGAAGGAAGCAGCAGCAAAAGATGCACTGCTTCAGCATAAATCTCCCTATTTAAATGTTCCTTTTTTTCTAATCCGTGTTTTTGCTGTTTTTATAATCTGGGGGTTATTCTATTACCTGTTGAATAAAAATTCCGAAAAACAGGATTTGAACGGGGATCAATCTTTAACAAAAAAGAATATCGTTTTATCCGGGCTGTTTATGCCTGTTTTTGCAATTACAATAACGGTTGCTTCAATAGATTGGACAATGAGCATTGAACCTCACTGGTTTTCTACAATCTTCGGCGTTTATTTCTTCTCCGGAACAGTTGTCGGCTCATTAGCAGCTATTACGCTTATTGTAGTTCTTTTAATGGAAAAAGGATATCTTCATCCGAAGATGAATAATGAACATCTTTATTCACTCGGAGCTCTTACCTTTGCCTTTATAAATTTCTGGGGATATATAGCCTTTTCACAATACCTGTTAATTTGGTATGCTGATTTACCCGAGGAGAATTTCTGGTTTCTAACCAGGTGGCATGGTGGATGGCAATTTTTCTCAATTGCGCTTATCGTCGTCCATTTCGTTATCCCATATGCTTTACTCCTTTCACAGCCGTCCAAGATGAATCCTAAAAGGCTCAAGTTTACCGCTGTCTGGCTGTTAGCCGCGCACCTGCTCGATCTTTACTGGCTTGCCATGCCAAGCCTGCTGAATCACGGGAAAGGGTATTCATTCAGCTGGATTGATTTTGTTTTTCCGGCATCCGCAGTAGGTCTTTTTATAATAATATTTTTTACAAGAGCGCAGCGAAATAATCTTGTACCTGTTAAAGATCCGAAACTTGAGCGGGGTCTTAATTTCAGGCTTAATTAATTGTAAGTGCTTTTTTTAAAAAAATTGGATCAGCTGTTTAAAATCATTTTTATAGAATAATGAAAGAATTTTTAGATAATCTGAAACAGGAACCGGGAAGAATATTCGGATTAGTATATCCCTATGTTCTTGTTATCGGAGTAGGTCTGGGATTATTTTATATAGGAAGCCTCAATTACATTACCAGGCAGGAAGTCCCGCCTTTTATTCCGGACACAAACAGGACTGCCGATCTGCCGATAATGGAAGCAAGAAAAATAGCTGCGGTTGATGTTACTAAACTAGCTGACCCTCCTGATACTTTGGTTTCAAAAGGGAAAACAATTTTTAATACACTTTGCGCATCATGCCACGGAGAAGACGGCACCGGGAACGGAGTTGCTTCTGCAGGTTTGAATCCGTCTCCGAGGAACTTTACTTCAATGGACGGCTGGAAAAACGGGTCTGACCTTGATAAGATATTTGAAACAATTAATTTAGGAATTCCGGGCACTTCAATGGCTTCTTTCCAGCAGTTAAGTACAACCGAGAAGTTTGCAGTTGCGCATTACATAAGGAAAAATTTTATACCTGATCCGCCGCCGGTTAATGTGGATAATTTGAAAATCCTGGATCAAACTTATAATCTATCGCAGGAGAAAGACCTGCCTGCTCAAGTTCCGGTAAGCGCGGCAATGGAATTAATTTTGAAAGAAAGCGATTCTTCGGGAAAAAATAT
>JBLNGL010000521.1:0-2930 GCA_050264735.1 Ignavibacteria bacterium
GGAAGAGGAACAGATATTAAGCTCGGCTCAGGCGTCGTTGAAAGAGGCGGATTGTATATACTTGGTACGGAAAGACACGAATCAAGAAGAATAGACCGTCAGCTTAGAGGGCGTTCCGGAAGACAGGGAGATCCCGGTACATCCAAGTTTTATCTTTCGCTTGAAGATGATCTTATGAGGTTATTCGGAAGCGACCGGATTTCCAGCGTAATGACCAGAATGGGAATTAAAGAGGGAGAAGTTATCCAGCATCCTCTAATAACCAGGTCGGTGGAAAGAGCTCAGAAAAAAGTTGAAGAGAATAATTTCTCGATAAGAAAAAGACTGCTGGAATATGACGATACAATGAACCAGCAGCGGGAAGTTATTTATACAAGGAGACAAAGAGCGCTTGAAGGGGATAGACTGAAAGATGAAATATTTGACCAGCTTGAAGAATTTCTTGACAATGTGATCGAACGGAACTTTGAAGAGGTTCTTGCGGATAATCTTAAGGAAGAGATTCTGCATAACCTTCTGGTAGATATTTATATTCCTCCGGAAGAATTTGAATCTTTAGGTATCGAAGGAATAAAAGATAAAATTCTTGAAGCTGCCCGGACTTTCTATAAAAGAAAAGAGGAGATGCTCGGCTCGGAATTAATGGCCAGACTTGAGCGTTACGCTACTTTAAGCGTCATAGATCATAAATGGAAAGAGCATCTGCGTGAGATGGATGATCTCAAGGAAGGAATCGGATTAAGAGCTTACGGACAGAAAGATCCTTTGGTTGAATATAAAGGGGAAGCCTTTAAATTATTTGTCACTTTAATAGAGCAGATAAGAAATGAAGTTGTTTCTTTCTGCTTTAAATTTTTCCCCCAGGCGCCTGACGAAGTTCAAAATAGAAGAAGGAGGCAGCCGACTGTTAGAATGACGGAAGTAAAACAGAGCGCCGATAAAATAGGTTTAAGCCAGGGGAGAATTGCGGAAAATTCTGCAGGTCAGCCGAATAACGGAAGCAGACCCCAGCCGGTACAGGTGGGAGAAAAAGTAGGGAGAAATGACCCTTGTCCCTGCGGAAGCGGCAAGAAATATAAACATTGCCATGGTAAATAAATTCCATTTGATTTCTTAGAATTTTTCAAACTTCCTGAAATCTTGAGAAATAAATGAAAAAAATTGAAGCCATCATCCGTCCTTTTAAACTGGATGAGGTTAAGGAAGCGCTTATAGAAGAAGGTATAAGAGGTTTGACGGTCTCCGAAGTCCGCGGTTACGGCAGACAGAAAGGCCATACCGAATCGTACCGTGGAAGCGAGTACAGAATCGATTTTGTACCGAAAATCAGGATTGAAATAGTTATTGAAAAGGAAAAGATTGAAAGTGTAATCGATGCTATTTTAAGAACTGCAAAAACCGGACAGGTGGGAGACGGTAAAATATTTATCAGCGATGTCGAAGAGGTAATCAGAATCAGAACAGAAGAAGCGGGCCTGGAAGCATTGTAAAACTGCCTGCCGCAGGCAGGATATTTTACCTTTTAAATTTTTTCAACCTTTAATAATTTACCTCATGGATCATTTTAACGAGTCAGCCTTAAAGAAGCTTCCTTATATATTGATTTTTTTATCATTTACCGGCTGCGGTATTTGGGAGAATTTCACCACCTATTTTAATCTGTATTATAATACTAAAGATATATTTGAACGGGCTGAGTCAACTATTTATCAGGAGAAAAAACCTCTTTTTTCTACAAACGAATTAATCATTCCTGGAAGCGTAAATCAGGATCTCACAAAAGTAATTGAAAAGTGTTCTGCATTGCTTCAGTTCCACTCGGAAAGCTCATATGTCGATAATGCTCTGCTGATGCTGGGCAAATGTTTCTATTATCAGAAGAATTATCAAAAAGCTCTCAGAAAATTTCAGGAGCTTTTGGCAACTCAGCCGGAAAGCGATCTGGTTATTGACACCCGTTTGTGGATCGGGAAAACCCAGATGAAACTGCGGGATTATGAAAATGCCCTTTCCACGCTTCAAGCTCTCCGCACTCCTGAAATTGATGCAGACGATTACATAATCAGGGATTCCTATGCAGAAGAAATTAAGTTCCGGATTGCTAGAGAAGAATATACGCAGGCAGTAGAAGCTCTTAAAGAATTTTTAAACAGTTCGGCGAACGATGAAGATATGGCAGATATATATTTTGAGCTGGGTAATTTGTATGTATTGCTGAACCAGATGGACGATGCAATCTCAGCCTATGAAGAGGTTTCGGATTATTCCCCTTCATATGAGGTAGAATTCCAAACAAAAATTGAACTGGGCAAAGCTCTCAGAGAGACTGAAAGGCATGAGGAAGCCTTTGAAATCTTTGAGGTCATGGGCTATGAAAATAAATATTCCGAATCTTTTGACGTGATAGAGCTGGAAAAAGGAATCACTTTAAAGGAACTTAATGACTATGAGGAAGCAGTGAACAGCCTGAAAATGGTTGATACAAGTTATTCCGCTAAACCAAGTGCGGCTGCAGCCAGGTATCATCTCGGAGAAATTTATGAAACTTATTACAAAAACTTCGATAGTGCATCGGCGTACTATCAGAAAGTAGTTTCATCAGCCGCTCCGCAGGAATATGTCACAAAAGCAAATGATAAATCTCAGCTTTTTAAAAAATATAATCAGCTGAATAATACCATAAAAGAAAACCGGAAAAAGCTGCTTTATATAGAAAATCCCGAAGAGTTCGTAAAAGATTCAATTGCATTTTTTTCTGCCCTGTCTGATTCCGCTGAAACTGATCAAGAGAACAGAGATTTGGGGGCTGATCAGAATGAGAGAGGAAATTTAAGAAGGGAAGGAAGCAGGAATGTGCGTGGAACGGAAACAACCATACAGCAGGTACAGAAGGAAAAAAATATTCCTCCGCAGCGTCCGAATATTTCGGC
>JBLNGL010000522.1:0-5442 GCA_050264735.1 Ignavibacteria bacterium
ATGTGAACATGCTGGTATCAAGCGGAAGCGGACTGCTGTCGGATAAAGTAATGAGAACTTCCGGATCAGCCGAGACGAAATCGCCGTCTCCGATCTCATGGCCGTCAAATGTTATTTTAAACAACGGGCCTATCGAATCTCTTGCAACATAAAAACTTTTTTCGGAAATGTTATTAAAAGTGTAGAATTCCTGGAATTTATTTTCTGCAATAGCTTTAATGTTATACAAAGCAGCAGGGTTCAATGAAATTGTGTTTATCATGTTTTTAGTTATTATTGCCGAGCTGTCTTTTTTCAAATTGATTGCTGAAGAAAAGAACGCAGAATCGGAATTATTAATAAAGAACTTCACATTTAAACTGTCTGCATCCGCAAATCCGATGTTTGTAATTTTTAAAGATGAATTAACATCAAAACCCTGCTCTACAGTGTCAGGAGTTATTGTAAAATTATTTCTGCTTATATTAATTTCAGGCACGGAGATAAAATCTGAGGAGACGCTCTTGAGCAAAAGAGGATTTGATCCGGAGAGACTTGTATCTATAAAGCTGAAATTAATTTTAATGAAAGGATATACAGCCGCTGAAATATTAGTTAATTCCAGCTCCGACGGCAGCTGCGAAGTTAAAGTATCCCATTTTCTGCTTCCGGCATTATATCCCTGCAGAACTGCATCAAAATCCGCTGAAGAGAAGTTATCTTCAATTTCAAATTTAACCGCGTTCCATTTGGAAGCCGGTCCAATCGATTGCGTTTCAACAGAGCCTTCAGAATCTTTATAAGATCCTTTGAATTTAAATATTTTAGGTGCAAACCTGCTTGAAGCAACGGAGGCATATACTGCATTATTCTGCCAGTCGTATGTCCAAGCATAAAATCCCTTGTAAGGCACATAGCTGAACCATTCTTCTTCATAAATTCCGGTGGAAAGATTAATTCTTCTGATAAATCCTTCCTGGAAATTTTCATAAGGATAAAGATAATTACCGGCCACAAAAAACCCTGTTAAAGAAGGATAACTACGCCCCGTAGTAATTATATCATTTCCGACTTTCTGCCAATTATTATTCGGATCAAAAATCCTGACAGTATAGATAAAATCTCCATCGGCATTTATATAAGACAGATTGTATACATAATTACCGTCTGTGTTTAGATAGAATGCACCTTCCGCCGGAATACCCTTTGTATCTGCAAGCATTCCGTCCGGTACAGCTATCCGGTTAGTATCCCCGGTTGCTGTATTAATTTTTAACAATGAGTAAGGGCTTCCCAGCGTAGCCGCATAGATATGACCTCCTTCATTGTCGGGATAATAAAACATTGTATGCCAGATGCCTACCCTCAAACCGGGAATGGAACCGTAGTCTGTTCCTCTTGCAGTGCCGTTATACCCTGTTCCTACTTTATAAATCTTGGTTGGACCGCCGTAATAACCCATGTGACCATAATAAAGATAGGTTCCGTCGGTCGTCAGTGCAGTAGGTGAAACAATATCGGCAGGCAGTTGAAGAAAAATTGAATCCAGGAATTGATCGTTAGACGGGTGAGGAGGCCGGACTGCAGTATTTAGGAATAATCCCTGAAGTACGTCCGAATATTCAATATTAGTTTTCTTGAAGAAATTCAGCTGCTTTCCTGAGCTGAAATAATTTTCCGTAGAACCGGAATTTGCAATTGTAAAAAATCTCGGACTGCTCCAGGTGCTCGAATCACTTTCCGTGAATGCTCTTGCACGCCAGAAATATCTCCCTTCAGGTAAAGCCGGTGAATTCCATTTGACCGTTCCTTCCTGCGGAGTTATTTCACCGGATGAAACAAGAGGATTGTTAAAGATTAAGGAAGTATCGATCTCAATAAGGTATTTAAATTGGGCGGATACAAAATCTCCGTTATCAATAATTAAAAAATTGACTGTATCCTCAGCAGATAAAGCTCCGTTCAGCGGTTTGATAATGCTCGGCTCACCCAAATCGAAAACAGGGAATGAAGCAGATGCTTTATTATCGCTGAAATCTTCTTCATCGATTAAATCATTGAGGTTTATTTCTGCAGTTACCGTATAAAGCCCTCCTTTGTACGGAACCCAATCAACAATTATTGAATCTCTTTCTCCAAAAGCCGGAATATTTTCCTCCTTAATCTGATAAGAAGTATCGGAAGAAGAAACTGAAACAGAAATTAAAAGGGAATCATTAGATGAGGGGAAAAAAATTCCGAAATTCCTTAAATAAATTTTTACCTTGGAAATATTATTTGAAATCACGGGAGCCGGTGCAACTGAAATATCTGAAGATGAAATATGAAAATCAGGTTTTTCGGGAAAAGCAAGTTTTAAAACAGGATCTCCCAGCAAAGTCAGCAAAGCGATCTGGCTTTCTACAATTGTTCCGATTCCTGCGGAGGCTTTTGTTTCTGCTGCAACTTTGCCGATAATATAATTTCTCTCATCAAGAATCCGGCGGTATGCATCTTCATTCATGTATCTTCCTGTAGGCCAGAATGTCAAGCCGGCTCCTCCCCAAAAGGCAATGCTTCCTTTATTAACCGCTTTATTAAACTGCTCGCCGAAAACATCCAAATCTTCAAAATGGGCGGTGTAGCAGGTTACGCTGGTAATAAACGGGAGCCTTCCTCCGTTTTCCAGCAGGTAAATATCATCATTATTGAAAACGAGGTCCCATTGAAATCCTCCTCCGTGCCCGTAGTAGTTTGCAATTATTCCGCCTTTATCAATAGATTTCCTGATATCCGCACCATCGCCTTTAAAAGGAAAATGCCTTTCTTTTGTGGGATAACGGAAAACTTTTGAGGAGGTAAAACCGTTTTTCTGTACATAGTTATCGTCGATAAATAAGCTCGCATCGTTGAAATGGAAATTCAGCTCATCAGCATCATTCTGACCGGATGAAAACAACAAAACATTCTGTTTCCATTCTTTCGAATTATCAGCAGGATAGTTTTGAATTTTGTCAATCAATACATTTCCCTCCTCAACAGTTTCGCATGAAATTCTGCCGACGGCAAGATCGGGCACAATATCATTTCCTTCAACAGCGACGAAACCATTATCGCTTGCAGCCTCGCCGTAGGTAAATGCATGATAAGGAAAAGACGGAATAAAATTCTCCCTGGATTCCGGAAGAAGCTTTCTGTAATCGTAGCTCATATCGCCGATTAATACTATGTATGAAGGAGCCGGCGGCTGCCAGTTATCAAAAGCATATTTAATAAAATTTTTAATTGCGTAAGGATCCAGCAATCCGCCCGAAAATTCATTATAAATCTGCTGCACCTGTACTACTTTAATCCGGGGATTAATTATGCTGGTATCAGGAAAATTATTTTCTCTGAATGCAGCCAGGCCGGAAGCAATCTGTGTAAATTTTTCATGAGTGATAATTATATAATCAGACCCGTTTGCAGTATTCCTCAGATCGTCATTGTATATATTCTTTCTAATTGAATCCGGAGAAAGGAAATAATCTTCAGAAGCGCAGAAAAACTCAAGCGGTTCAAGCGGGTTCAGATTTACAACGAATAGAGTGCTTAGATATTGATCATGTGCAAACTGGGGATTTACGATTACCTCGTTCCTCTGCGGAATAAAAATTTTCATGTCGTCTTTTTTCCAGTTATACACATTGAACCGGGTATTGCCGGATTCCCCTGCAGGACTCTGAAAATAAAAATAACTTGTGTCTGCCCTATGGTTCCTCCAGTATTCAATCTCAAACCAGTTTACTCTGATTTCATCGGTAATAGGATTGTCCGGATTGCAGGGATCGGATGCTACATCGCCGTAGCAGAATACCTGGAAAGAATTATCATCATATATTCCTATTTTTGTTAAATCGACATCAGATTGAAAAGTTATTTCATTCGCTCCGTCCCAGGTTCGCTCACCGATAAGCTGGCCGGAAAGTAGAATTTTAGCTCTATGGTCGGGAGCCAGGCAGCTCAATGTAGTCATTCCGTGCATTGAGACTCTGATTTTCATTGAAGCAGAATCGGGTGAAATATTTTCAGGTCTCGGGAAAGAAGGACTGAAGGTGTAATTCAATGTTCCATTGGTTCCACCGGATTTACCCCAGAACCAGTAATCCCTATTCCCGTTCGGGGCATGGCCCAATTTTTCATAAATAGAATCTTTTTCGTAATGAAGCGTAAAAGGAGTTGTATCGAACGATTTAGTCCAAGTCTGCGGAAATCCGTCTGCCGGCTGATATCTTAATCCCGAACTGTCCGCCTCATATGAAAACCAATAAATATTTTCATTATTATAAATGTTGAGGAAGGAATGCTGCGAACGGACCGGGGGATATCCTGCAAATTCAAGATAATCATTCTCATCAAAGAAGCCGTTCAGGTTATTGTCTTTAATGTAAAGCGGAATTTCTTTTTCATTACCAAATAGCTGAAACTTTTCAAGCGGAACGTTTTGAACCGGTATACCGGCATTCAGCAGATCACTATTAGTTAACCTGTATAAGCCCTTTTCTTTAAGAAAAATTTTGTAATAATCTTTACCGGGATTGTACCAGTATGCCTCCGCAGCAGCTTTAAGTAATTTTTGCTGAGGTTTTCTGATCCATTCTTTGGCTGCATCATAGTTAATAACTTCTTTTTTTATAAGATCCTGGGTAAAAGGATCCTGAATTTTAGCTGTTCCCGAAGTTATTGAATTATAATTTATTCTGATAATTATTTTATTATTTACAAGAAGCTTTTTCTGAACAGGGTTGTACTGGAACGGTGAAATGATCAAAGAAAAAATTCTTGCATATCTGAATTTATAAGAGCCGGCATTTTCAATAGGAGTTGAAGGATAAAAATCATTTTTATCATAAATCTCTTTGTTATAAACCAGAATATTTAATTTGGAGATAGAAGGATCTTCTGCAGGGATAGGAAGAATTGAAATGTTGTTCTTCTGAATTGAAACCTGGTTTTCAATTAATACTTTCGGCTGGGATTCTTCAGGGATGCCGAGCTTAACCTGGAATTCAGGGAGCCATGGATCACCGGGTCTTCTATTAAAAATATCCCCGTCCATTATGAAGCTGTACTTTATGCCGTCAATAAGAGTGTCTGTTAACCGGTATGCATTCTCAAAAGTTAATTCTATTCTTATAAAATCCTGATTAGATTCAATAACTTTATATCCTTGGCATAAAAGAGAAGAAGGAATAATCAGTAAAATTAGAAATAATAAAGGTTTAATATTCACGAATACCTAAAAAGTGTGAAAAGACAAGGTTAAACTATCAATTTTCAATAAAACCCTTCAAGGGGGAAAATAAGACTGCTGTTATCATTTATTCGAAATTAATCTTTACGGCTGCCCAAAAAATATTATCATCGCTCTTAATGCCCTTGAAAACATTTGAGCGGTATTGATAGAAAAGGTTGAAATATAAACCATATAATAATTCATAATTC
>JBLNGL010000523.1:0-5515 GCA_050264735.1 Ignavibacteria bacterium
CCGCCCTGCTCCCTTCTTTCGGCGGAAAAGGAATGTACGGTCTGAACGTGCACAAAGCAGTTTTCGATTCTTCTGCAAAAGTATCCGGACCTACCGTTCATTTTGTGGATGAAACCTTTGATACGGGCAAAATAATTGCCCAAAGTTGTGTTGATATTTCAGAAGTTGCATCTCCCGAAGAAATTGCCGAAAAGGTTTTAAAATTGGAACATGAAATTCTTCCATTTGTAATTAGAAAATTTGCAGAGGGAAAAATAACCGTTGTCGGTAACAGGGTGATTGTAGTTTGATTTATTAATGTGTTGATCAATAAAACATTTTACTATATTCATATTTTTTAATTTCAAAATTTATTTAATCTCAGTTTTCGGAAATATTCATTCACCCCATCCATGGAGCATCAGCATTTGAAAAAGTCAGCTTTAATTAGTGTATCTGATAAATCAAAGATTTTAGAATTAGCTGAATCATTAGAGAAGCACGGATACGAAATAATAGCTACAGGAAAAACGGCGAAGACACTTTCTTCTTCCGGGATTAATGTAACAAGCATAAGCAGTATAACTGGTTTCCCGGAAATTTTCAGCGGCAGGGTAAAAACTCTTCATCCCAAAATATTCGGGGGCATTTTATTGCGCCGGGATAATGAAAATGATTTTAAAGAAGCTGCAGAAAATAAAATCGCACCCATTGATGTTGTATGCGTTAATTTATATCCGTTTATAAAAACAGCCGGAAACCCGGATTCGGATCTTGATGCAATTATTGAAAATATTGATATCGGGGGTCCAAGCTTAATCCGGGCATCTGCTAAAAATTATAAGTGCGTTTCTATCCTTACAAACCCTGAACAATATGATTCCTTTATCCAGGAATTGAATAAAGGGAGTATAACTATTGAAACCAGGGAAAAACTTGCGGCTGAAGCATTTGCCCATACTGCTTTTTATGATTCCCATATAGCTGATTTTTTCGAAAAAAAATTTTCTGCCTCAACCGATTCCCTCCGTCTGATTTATAAAAAGGAAAAGTCCCTCAGATATGGAGAGAATCCGCACCAAAAAGCTTCCATTTATGGTAATTTTTACAGTTACTTTGATATATTTCATGGGAAAGAACTTTCTTACAATAACATTTTAGACCTAATTTCAGCAGTAGAACTTGTTGAAGAATTAGGGAATAATTCTTGTTCAATAATCAAACATAATAACCCTGCAGGTGCCGCCGCTGCAGGAAATTCTTTGGAAGCTTATATAAAGGCTCTTAAATGTGACCCGGTTTCTGCATACGGCGGTATAGTCAGCTTTTCGTCTCCTATAAATGAAGAAATCGCACTTAAGCTGAATGAAATCTTTCTGGAAGTTGTTTCCGCCCCTGATTTCACCGGCGAAGCAGTTAATATTCTTATGAAAAAGAAAGACAGAAGATTATTAAAGCAGCTGAAGTCTGTCAGAGATAATAAGATAAGCTTCAGAAATATTCCGGGAGGAGTGATTGTTCAGGATTCCGACAGAATTGCTCTCACCAAAGAATCTTTGAAAGTGGTTACGGAGAAAAAACCTTCGGAGAAGGAAATGGAAGATCTTTATTTTGCCTGGACGGTTGCCAAGCAGGTAAAATCTAATGCAATTGTTTTTGTAAAAGATAAAGCTACGATTGGAGTCGGAGCAGGACAAATGTCTAGGATTGATTCGGTTAAAATTGCCTCTATGAAGGCAGAGCAGTTTGGGTTAGATCTAAATAACTCAGTTGCTGCTTCGGATGCTTTTTTCCCGTTCCCGGATGCCTTAACCGAAATTATTAATTGCGGAGCGGCTGCAGTAATTCAGCCGGGCGGATCTATAAGAGATAATGAAGTGATTAAGACAGCTGATGAACATGGTATATCGATGGTATTTACAGGAATAAGACATTTTAAACATTAAGAGGAATTATGGGAATTTTCGATTTCTTTTCGGCAGATATTGCGATTGATTTGGGGACTGCTAATACCCTTATATATGTTAAAGGAAAGGGGATTGTTCTGAATGAACCTTCAATTGTAGCTTTTGATAAGAATACAAAAAAGATAATCGCCTTAGGCAATAAAGCAAAGGAAATGCAGGGCAGGGAGCACAAAGAGATCCGTGTAAGCAGACCGATGCGCGACGGCGTTATAGCGGATTTTGAGATTGCCGAAGGAATGATCAGGGCATTTATAAAAAAAGTTCGTGCCGGTACGTTTGCCAGCAGAAGAGTCGTGGTTGCCGTTCCTAGCGGTGTTACCGAAGTAGAAAAACGTGCAGTCAGGGACAGTGCAGAGCATGCGGGCGCTAAAGAAGTTCATTTGATTGCAGAACCTATGGCTGCTGCAATCGGAATCGGAATTGATGTTGAAGCACCTGTAGGTAATATGATTATTGATATAGGCGGCGGAACTACTGAAATTGCTGTAATTGCTCTTGCAGGTATTGTTAATGAAGAATCTATCCGTATCGCCGGCGACGAAATGAACTATGCTATAATGCAGTTCTTCAAGAAGAATCATAATATTTTAATTGGAGAAAGAACCGGGGAAGCAATTAAATGCGAAGTCGGTTCGGCGGTTCCGCTTAAAGAGGAGATCACTATACAAGTTAAAGGAAGGGATCTTGTTGGAGGAGTTCCTAAAACAACTGAAGTAAGTTCAGTTGAAATACGCGAAGCGCTGAATGAATCTATTGTACAGATTGTAGATGCAGTCAAGCAGTCGCTTGAAAGAACGCCGCCCGAACTTTCTGCGGATATATTGGACAGAGGCGTTTTATTAAGCGGCGGCGGAGCCCTGTTAAAAGGACTGGATGAAAGAATACGCATGGAAACAAATCTTCCGGTGCATGTTTCCGAGGATCCTTTAACTGCCGTGGTACGCGGTGCAGGAAAAGTAATTGAGAATTTAAATCACTATTCTAAGGTCTTAATCCGTAACAGAAGATATTAATGTTCAGATTTATTTCAAAGTTTTGGGAAAGCTTTAAAGAATATATAATCCTCTCCGTTCTTTTAATTACCAGCCTGATCATTTTATCCCTAAACCAAAAACCTGCCGTAAAAAAAGTAAGATCTGCTGCATTTGGAAGTTTTGCCGCAATTACAACTATAGTTTCCGATGTAATTGATATATCCAAAATTAAAAGCGAAAATAACCGTCTTCGCAGGGTAAATGCGGAATTAATGATTCAGGTAAACAAGCTCAGGGAATACGGCGTAATAAACGAAAATTTAAGGAAGCTGATAGATTTAAAGGATTCACTGGATTATCCGCTTGTACCTGCATCGGTTGTGTCAAAGGCATTGACAAAGGCTCAAGAGACAATTACTATTAATGTTGGAAGCAGGGAGAAAATTAGACCGGGCATGCCCGTAATTAACGATCAGGGTCTTGTAGGGATTGTATATTCTACCTCCGAAGATTTTGCTATAATCAGAACATTGAAAAATTTCGATCTGAAATTAACGGTAAAAGATGAAAGAAGCAGGATTGACGGAATTATGAAATGGAACGGGGAAGAGCTTGTGATTATTGATGTCCCCAAAACTTATGATGTTGAACCAGGGGACAGGATAATCACTTCCGACTTAAGCTCTATCATATCAATCCCGATCCCCGTAGGAATAGTCGCAGGAATAACCAATATAGAAACCGGTATTTTTAACCAGGTTAGGGTTAAACCTTTCATAGATTTTGCAAGTATAGAGTACGTATTCGTTGTCGGAATTGTTCCAAGCAAGCAAAAAAACGATTTAGAATTAAATTTTTATAACCGGGAATAAAATGAGAACCGGTTATATAATCTCTCTAGTGCTGTTCTTCCCTCTTTTAGTGGTTCAAACTACAATCATACCTTTGGTTGAGATTAATGGGATAGTACCTGATTTGATAATGATTCTTCTCGTTTATTATGCAATCAAATACGGGCAGGTCTATGGTATGGTTTTAGGTTTTGTTTATGGCTTTTTTTTTGACCTGATTACAGGTAGTTTGCTTGGAAGCGTCATGTTTTCTAAAACATTAACCGGTTTTATTGCCGGCTATTTTTCAAATGAGAATAAAAGAGATTATTACCTTAGCTCGTATATTTTTTCATTGATTATCCTTTTGTGTGCTACAATTGATTCTTACGTTTTCTCTTTTTTTTCAACAATTGAATTAAGCAGAAACATTTTTATCAGTTTTTTTGAACAGGGATTATTTCCCGGGATTTATACTGCAGTAATTAGTACGGCGGTAATCATTTTTAATCCAAGGAAAAGTTTTGGATAGTTTAGAGGCTTTTTAATGAGATCCGAAAGCTTTGCATCACAGACAAGAAAAGCTATAGTTTATTTCATAATTATCGGCTGTTTCTCTTTATTTCTTTTCCGTTTGTTTCAAATGCAGATAGTGCAGCATAGAAAATTTGACGAAAAAGCAGCAGAAAATAGTATTAAACCTATCGAGCAGATTCCTTTACGCGGCATTTTTTATGACAGGAATATGAAAGTTATAGTGAACAATGTTCCTGCTTATACACTCAGAATTACTCCTGCCTACTATGAAGAAAAATTGAACAAAATACTTGAAGCAGTGCTCGATGTTAATCCCGGGTATATCCGTAAAATTCTTTATAACAATAGGATTTATTCTAAATATGTTCCTATAAGAATAAGAAGAGGAATTGATTTTAAAGTAGTAAGCTGGTTAGAAGAAAATTCTGAGCACCTCCCGGGCGTTGACTATATTGTTGAAATGCAGAGGGGCTATCCTACCGGAATTATGGGCTCGCATTTTTTCGGGTATGCCAAAGAAATTTCACCGGCACAGCTTGAAAAAGAAAATGATTACTATGAACCGGGCGATTATGTCGGTCATACCGGATTGGAAAAAACATACGAAAAGTTTTTACGCGGAGTAAAAGGATATAATTATATTTTAGTCGATTCAAGAAGAAAAGCGATTGGTAAATTTAAAGACGGTACAGCTGATGTTCCCTCAATTAAGGGACACGATCTGATCCTTTCGATTGATGCCGATGTACAGCTTGCGGCTGAGGAGGAATTTATCGGGAAGAGAGGAGCCGCCGTTGCCATTGAACCTATTACCGGTGAAATACTGGCACTGCTCAGTGCACCGCAGTACGATCTTAACCAGTTTTCATATGTTACTTCCAGAGAGTATCTGAAGCAGCTTTATGATGATCCCGACAAACCCTTGTTTAACCGTGCCACGATGTCTTTGAAACCTCCCGGATCGACATTTAAAATGCTTGGGGCTATTGCTGCTCTCGATATGGGAGTTATAACTACCCAGAATACGTTTTACTGCGGCGGCGGATTTACTTTCGGCAGGTTTTTTAAATGCCATGGCAACCATGGACCAATCAATGTCGTCCATGCAATTGAAAAATCCTGCAACACATACTTCTACAATTTAATTTATAAAGTAGGACTCGATAATTGGTCCGATTATGCTAAACGTTTCGGATTTGCTAAAAAGACTAATCTTGATATTGATGAA
>JBLNGL010000524.1:0-4768 GCA_050264735.1 Ignavibacteria bacterium
GTTCTCTTTCTTATAAAATAATTTACCCGATAATTTTTCTGAACCCCCGGAATACCTGATAAAGTCTGCGGAAAGGTCATTGATATTGTTAAATTTTTCCTGTACTGATTTTAAAATGCTGCCGGCATTTTGGGTATCTCCGTAAGCAGTAAAAAGCATGAAAACCGATAAAGCTAACTTTAACATTTATGCTCCTTTATTTCTTAATTTCATGCTTAAACCAAAAAAATAATTTATTTGTTTCAAATTTAAGAATTAAAAACCAGAAATAATTACTGCTGATTAATTCATAATGACAAATTAATTTAGTCTTCCGGACTATATATCACGCTCTTTGCAAAGCAGGTCATCCCCATGCATGCATTTTAAATGTACTCTATATCAAATTAAGAATAAATCTCTTTCTTTTTTATTTGAAAATTAATTTTCACGGAATATCTTTAGAAGAATAATTTTGCCAAGTTCTCACAACAGCCTCTGTCATTAAAATCTATTTACAGCACCTAATTAAAGAAAGATCTGCATGTTTAAAGACTCTGATACTATTAGGGCCACTGATACAGCTGTTTTAGAAACCGGTAAAAATCCACCCCGTTTAAATTCGGTTGATCTTGCACGGGGGATTGTAATGGTTTTAATGGCTCTTGATCATGTAAGGGATTACTTTACAAATGTCCGATTTAATCCTCTGGATTTAACACAAACAAGCCCGGAGCTTTTTATGACGCGCTGGATTACGCATTTATGCGCTCCTGCTTTTGTATTCCTTGCGGGGACAGGTGCTTTTTTATCAACCCGGAGAGGAAAAACTAAAAAAGAACTCTCTGTTTTTCTTTTGACTAGAGGATTATGGCTTATTTTTCTGGAACTTACACTAGTACGGTTCGGCTGGGTTTTTAATTTAGATTATTCGTTTTCACTTGGACAGGTTATTTGGGCAATCGGCTGGTCTATGATTGCGCTTGCCGGCTTAATCCATTTTTCTATAAAAACAATTTCCATTGTCGGAATTTCAATGATACTTTTCCACAATCTTTTTGATAAGGTTACACCGCAGCAGGCAGGTATTTTCGGATGGACATGGCAGATTCTTCATTACGGCGGAAGTATTGTTTACACTCCCGGATATCATTTTGAAGCCGCTTATCCTTTAATTCCCTGGATCGGCGTGATGGCTGCCGGTTATTCATTCGGAGCAATTTTATTAAAGGAAGAAAAGAAGAGAAGAAAAATTTTAACCCTGATCGGTGCAGGATTAATTATTTTCTTTTTTCTTTTGCGCTTGTCAAATATTTACGGGGATAATAACATTTGGAAAGAGCAGAAGGATTTTATCTTTACATTTTTTTCATTTATAAATGTAGAAAAATATCCGCCGTCTCTTTTATTTCTTGCAATTACATTAGGCATCACTATTCTTGCACTGCCAATTCTCGAGAAAGCAAAAGGAATTGCCGCAAAGTTTTTTATAACCTTCGGAAGAGTCCCGATGTTTTATTATCTTCTTCATATACCATTGATACACGGATTGGCTGTAATCACTGCTATAATTATGGGAGAAGAATTTTCATTCATGTTCACCAACACTCCGCCCTGGATCTGGCCGGAAGGCTGGGGATTCAATCTGCCGGCTGTATATGCATTTTGGACAGGAATTGTATTGCTGCTTTACCCCTTATGCGTATGGTATGGAAATGTAAAGAACAGGCATAGAGAAAATAAATGGCTAAGTTATCTGTGAAATAAAGTTCAAGTCAGGTTCAAGTTCAGGTTCAAGTTTAAGTAAAGTGAAACTCTTGAACTTGAATTTGCACTTGAACTTAGACCTTACCTCTCCCCATTCCCTCACGTTTCGGCAGAGTTTCGTCATCATAATCTAAATAAATATCTTCTGTAATATCGTTGGATTCTTCATATTTCAATCCGGCATTCCTAAATGATCTTATTGCAGTCGCCAATCCGGCTTTCAAACTTTTCACTTCAAGAGATAATTTATTTAAAGTATTTTGATATGCATCTTCTGCTTGGTTTTTCAAATCTTTACGCATTTGTCTGCCGCTTTTAGGAGCAAATAAGAGCGCAAGAGCACTTCCGGTAACCGCTCCAAGGAGGAAACTAAGTATGAAAGAATTTATTTTTTTCATAATGATTTCATGCCCTTCAGAAAATCTATAAAATCTACTACCTAGTTAATATATACAAAGCAGTTAATCAACATATTTTTGAAATTCACTCAATATGATCCAAGACATACGATAATTTTACATAAGAATGAGGCTTGAAACTCTTTTTAAATATTGTTAGCTTTTTTATCGAGCTAATCCCCTTCAAGGCGTCATATCATATTTAAATATGAAATATTTCTTTTTCCTATTATTTTTTTGTCAATTTCTGCTCCGCTCCCAAACAGAAATTTTATATGAAATATCTTTTGATAATGCACTCCATCATGAAGCCGAAATAAAATTAAAATTTTCAAAGCTGCAGATCGACACATTAAAATTAATTATGAGTCAGACATCACCAGGCAGATATGCGGTTCATGACTTTGCAAAAAATATTTATAATTTAAAAGCAACCGATGGTTTCGGGGCGGAATTAAAAATGATTCACCGCTACCCGAATCAGTGGGACATTTATGGCCACGAGGGAATTGTTGAATTTAGTTATACACTTTTTGCGGATCATGCAGACGGGACCTATTCCGGGATTAATTCAGCACATGCCCATCTGAATATCCCCTCCGCATTCATCTGGGCAAAAGGCATGGAAAAACTGCCGGTTACAATTAAGTTCGATCTGCCGGATAAATGGAATGCAGCTACTCAATTATTTCCAACTATCGACTGGAATATTTATACTGCTCCCAACATGCAGTACTTCATGGACAGTCCTATTGAATTATCGGAATTTGAGGAGAGAAGCTGGGAAGTTGAATCAGGATCCGAAATCTATAAACTGAAATTGGCGGTTCATCATCAGGGGAGCAGTGAAACTGTTGATGCATTTACCGAGATGATTAAAGCAGTTGTAACCGAAGAGAAAACAGTATTTGGAGAATTGCCTGACTTTGATAATAAAGAATATATTTTCATTGCGGATTTTGTTCCTTATGTTTTCAAGGACGGGATGGAGCACCGGAATTCTTCGATCATCAGCCGCAGCCATGAATTAAACTATCAAATAATTAAATCCATTGAAACGGCTTCGCATGAATTTTTTCATTCCTGGAATATGGAAAGAATCCGGCCTAAATCAATTGAACCGTTTAATTTTGAAAGGCCGGTTGTATGCAATGAGCTTTGGTTCGCTGAAGGATTTACTGAATATTATGAAGATCTGATACTTTGCAGGGTAGGAATAATAAATCTGGATCAATATGCGGAAAAAATATCTTCATCTGTGGACGAAGTTCTAAACTCTCCCGGTAAAGAATATTACGGACCTGCGGAAATTAGCGGATTTGCTCCATATGTCGATGGAGCAAGCTACAGGGATTACCGGAATGCTCCCAATACATTTATTTCTTATTACAGCTACGGTGCAGCAGCAGCTCTTGCATTAGATTTAACTCTCAGATTGAAATATCCCGAAATTAGTCTGGATAATTTAATGAAAAGAATGTGGGGGAAGTTCGGCAGGAAAGAGAAGCCTTACGAGAATGAGGATATCAAATCAACTTTAGCTGAAATTACTAATGATCCCGACTTTGCAGGAGAGTTTTTTGACAAATTTATCTATGGAAAAGAAATGCCCGATTTTGAAGAACTGCTTTCAAAAGCCGGACTAACTATTACAAAGAAAAATCCCGGGAAGGCATATTTAGGAAATATAAAAATCAGACGGGCGAATAATAAAAGTATTTTAGATGAATCTGTAGTAAAAAATTCCCCGCTATATAAAACCGGTATTGATCTGGGAGATGTATTAATTCGAATTGACAATGTAAATATAACGGATGAAGAATCTATTGATTCTGTCCTCTCTGAACACAAACCGGGGCAGACTGTCTTAATTAAATTTGAAAAGAATGGCATCCCGCAGTTTAAGGAAATTGTATTCGAAGAGGATCCTGAAATTGAAATTATTACTTTTGAAAAAGCCGGTAGACTTATGAGTGAAAGGATTAGATCATTCAGGAGCAAATGGCTCAGCAGCCAGGATAAGGGCGAACTGCCGCAGCTTAATAAATACTGCAGTATTTGCGGGCGCAAGTATCCATTTAATTATCAATTCTGCAATATTGACGGCGGGGAATTGCTCCTTTCTCCGAAAAAATAATGATTATGGATACATCAATTTAAGATGGATAAGATAATCTGGACAATAGGACATTCAACCAGATCGATTGAAGAATTAATTGAAATATTAAAATCATGTCTGATTGAACTGGTAGTAGATGTAAGAAGCTATCCCGGTTCGCGGAGATATCCTCAATTCAATATTGAAAATCTTTCCCTTTCATTGCCGCAAAACGGAATTGAGTACATTCATAAGAAAGAATTGGGAGGTAGAAGGAAGCCGGACAAGAATTCAAAAAATACGGGATGGAAAAATGATGCATTTAAGGGCTTTGCCGATTATATGGAGGCGCCTGAATTTAAAGATGCCGTGAGGAAGCTTATGGAACTTTCCTTGCTTCAGAAAACTTCTATTATGTGTGCCGAGGTTTTGTGGTGGAGATGCCACCGATCATTGATTTCCGATTACCTTAAACTGAATGGATGGAATGTATTTCATTTAATTTCAAAAAATAAAGTTGAAGAGC
>JBLNGL010000525.1:0-3068 GCA_050264735.1 Ignavibacteria bacterium
AAGGAAAAGAATATGATGATTTTATTCATTCATTCGTAAAAGCAGTTACAAAAGTTTTCCCGGGGGTCTGCGTTCAATGGGAAGATTTTGCAGGTGTAAATGCAGTCCGGATTCTGGATAAATACCGGGATAAGATCTGCACTTTCAATGATGATATCCAGGGAACGGCAGCTATTGCATTAGCCGGATTCATTTCCGCCGGCAGAATGTTGAATAAGCCATTTAAAGAGCAGAGGTTCCTCTTTCTTGGAGCAGGTGCAGCAGCTTTCGGGATTGCTGACCTGATTTTAAAGAAATTTGAAAAAGATAGAATCAGTAAAAATGATGCGCTCGATAATATATGGATGTTTGATGTGAATGGATTGCTTATAAACTCAAGGACTGATCTTGCTGTACATCAAAAACTATTTGCACATGATGCCGAACCTATAAATGATTTTGCAGAAACTATTCTTAAGATAAAGCCTACTGCGATAATTGGTGTGAGCACAGTTGGGGGAGCTTTCAATCGGAAAGTAATCGAAAATATGAGCTCGATAAATGAACGGCCGATAATCTTCCCTTATTCAAACCCGACATCTCATTCGGAATGCACCGCTGAACAGGCTTATACCTGGAGTAATGGAAAAGCAATCTTCGCAAGCGGCAGTCCGTTTGCACCGGTGATATATGATGGTAAAACGCTTATACCAGGACAAGGAAATAATGTTTTCATCTTTCCGGCCGTTGGTATGGCTGTTTTTGCTACTGAAGCGAAAAGAGTTACCGACAATATGTTCATTACTGCTGCGGAAGCAGTAGCTGAGCAAATTACAGAAGAGGATTTTAATAATGGATTGATTTATCCGCCGGTTAAAAATATACGGAATGCTTCTATAAATGTTGCGGTTAAAGTTGCAGAGGAAATTTTTAATAGCGGATTGGCACGTGTTAAAAAGCCGAAAAATATCAGAAAGTTCATTATGGCTAAAATGTATGAACCTGTTTATAAATAATAATTAATTACTGAAGTTACGCAAACTTGTTTTTCAGTAACCCCGCCATTTATGGCGGGCAGTAAAACCACTAAAAACGGATTAAACTTAATCAAAAATATTATAAGAAATTCATCAAGGCTATGATATTTATAGTTGCAGTAAAATATATGCAGCCGGAAAAATCAGAAACAATTAATGCTGATTTTAGTATTGCATCAAACTTATTTTATGCATGAAAGCAAATGAAAATACAATTTTACTCTAGTACAAAGAAGATTAGCAGATTTATAAAAAGGCTGATGATTTTATTATTCATGTTGCCTGGTTACCTTATTTGTCAGGATACAACACAAGTTATTCCCGACGGTACTCAGGGAGAAACAATGAAGGTAGGTAAGGTTGATTCAGTATTGACAGTCGGAAATTGGTATGAATTCGATGGTCCGGGATCGAGTCTTAAGTTAGGCGGGGGTTTTCTCTATGAGTATGCAGCATATATTCAGGATGATGTAAGTAAAGAACAGATTTCCATGAAACCTGAATTTAAGGTTCGGGATTTTCGTATCACGATGAGCGGTAAAGTTAAGACCAAACAATTTATAACTTGGAAAGTTGGAATAATGTATGACGGTCCGAGCCGTTCTTGGTTTTTGCGTGAGACAGGCGTTATGGTAGGTGTACCGCAATTGTTTGGTTATTTTTTTGCCGGCCGTACAAAGGAAGGAGTTTCTCTGAATAAGGTGATGAACGGTTATTCAGGCTGGACCATGGAAAGACAAACAGCACTCGATATTTTCCCTATACTTGCCGATGGGGTGAAGTGGATGGGTTATCTTCCCAAACAGGGCTTATTTTGGAATGCCGGAGTGTATGCAGATTGGCTATCTGAAAAACAATCATTCTCTACTTATAATTGGCAATTTGCTGTCCGGTTCGGATGGCTGCCGGTTTATTCAGAGAAAAGTAATCAGCTGCTCCACCTTGGTGTAAATTACAGATATGGCGAGGTATATGGCGGGAAAATTCGGGTCCGTTCCCGGCCTGAAGCAAATCCGGCTCCTTACTTTATCGACACGGATGTATTTCCATCACATCATTCAAATCATCTCGGGTGGGAAATTTATTTTAGTTCCGGCCCCTGGATGTTTGGCTCGGAATATTATTTCCATCAGTTCAGCTCTCCTGAAACAAAAAATCCGTTATTCCAAGGTGGAGATGTAGCAGTATCTTATATAATAACAGGGGAATCACGTCCTTACAGCACCGTCAGTGATATTTATGGTTTTGTGCCTGTGAATAAATCTGTTTTCGACGGAGGGCTCGGGGCTTGGGAGGTAGTGTTGAGGTATTCGACACTGGATCTTGACGGCGGTACTATAACCGGCGGCAAGTTTCAGAGATTTACTCCGATGATCAACTGGTATCTTTCAGCAAATGTCAGGTTAGAATTAGCTTATGGTTATGGAGTTCTTAACCGTTTTAATCTTAAAGGAGCTACTCAATTTTTTCAAACCCGAATTCAGCTTATGCTGTAATTAATTATTTATCAATTAATAACTAAAGGTGTAGAACTATGAAAAAATTATTTATTTTATTTGTGTTAGTAATAGGCGTGCTAACTGTAAGTGCGCAAAAACCGAATGTAGTCATACTTGCTACGGGCGGTACCATAGCAGGTGCGGCAGCTACAGAAGTACAGGCCGGCTACCAGTCGGGTCAGGTCGGCGTTGATGTCCTGATAAATGCAGTCCCGCAATTGAAGGAGCTTGCAAACATAACCGGCGAGCAGATTTCAAATATCGGCAGCCAGAATATGAGCGATGTGGTCTGGCTGAAGCTGGCAAAACGCTGCAATGAGCTTCTGAAAAAAGATGATGTTGACGGGATAGTTATTACTCACGGAACAGATACAATGGAAGAGACTGCATATTTTCTGAATCTTGTGGTAAAATCAAAAAAGCCCGTGGTTCTTACCTGTTCAATGCGTCCTTCAACAGCTTTAAGTGCAGATGGTCCGCTTAATATATTCAATGCGGTTGCAGTTGCAGCCAGCAAAGAAGCCTGGGACCGTGGTGTTATGGTGGTTACCAA
>JBLNGL010000526.1:0-4620 GCA_050264735.1 Ignavibacteria bacterium
ATTACTAGGGATTGACAAAGTATTATTATGCACCCGGTGAGTGACGAAGGCTCAATGGTAATCTCATATTTTTTAAACAAGTAGAAAAATAAAATCTGAGAGAGAGGGAGAGTTCCCATTATTCCACCACTCCATGACTCCACTATTCCAAGTGTATCGTTTACACACGAAACTATTGTGATTCTTTTTTTTATTTCCTAAGTTGCATTCAAACAGGGAAAGACTTGAGGGAAATTTTAAAACAGGAGGAGCGGCAAATGAATTACAAAAATAAATATAACTGCATCAATAAATACAAACTGCTAATATTAAGCATTTTAATTATTTTATTATTACCCTGTCAAAATATTGCCCAGATTTATTCAGACTCAACAGCCGAAATTGACGTGAGGGTTAACGATCTTATAAGCAGGATGACTTTGGACGAGAAAATCGGTCAAATGATACAAATGCATTATCCGGATCTTTCTTCCCTGTCTGAAATAAAAACTTATTTTCTAGGATCGCTTCTTTCTGCAGCCGATGCAGGACCGGCAGGGCGAACGCCGCAGGCATGGGCTGATCTTTACGATACACTTCAATCATATGCGCTTCAAACGCGGCTAAAAATTCCTTTGATTTACAGCTTGGATGCAGTACATGGTTTTGGAGCAATGTACGGTGCAACAATATTTCCTCATAACATTGGTTTAGGCTGCACCAGGAATACCGAACTCGTTAAGCAGGCTGCCCAAGTTACAGCAAGTGAGATGGCGGCAACAGGGATTGATTGGACTCTGGGGCCTACAGTTGCTGTGGCAAGAAATGAAAAATGGGGACGGACGTATGAGTCATTTGGTGAAGATCCGGATTTAGTAAAAGAGATGTCAGCAGCCGCAGTAGCTGGCTTCCAGGGTGACACTTTATCCGAAAAAGTAAATATACTTGCTTGTGCAAAACATTTTATTGGTGACGGAGGTACGGCTAACGGCATAAACGGAGGAAACACTGCGCTTGATGAACAAACTTTACGGGCAATTCATTTGGCAGGATATATCTCTGCCGTCGAACAAAAAGTCGGCTCCATAATGGTAACTCAAAGCCAATGGAATGGGATTCATGTTCATGGAAATCCATATTTGCTGGATACGCTTTTAAAACAAGAGCTTGGTTTTAAAGGTCTGGTTATATCAGATTGGAACAGCTTTCTTTTTGCCGGAAATCCTTCCAATCCAACGGGGTATCCTTTATTGTACGGTGCCGCCATAAAAAATTCAATTAATGCCGGTGTGGATATGGCAATGATGTCAAACTTTTCCGGCTTTAATCATCGCACTTATATCGATACTCTTAAATCTCTGATTAACAAGGGCATGGTATCTATTGAACGGATTGATGATGCTGTAAAAAGGATACTTACTCAAAAGTTCAGGCTGGGACTTTTTGAACACCCGTATTCCGATAGATCTCTTTTAAGTCAAATCGGTTCTCCGGAGCATCGTCAAATAGCCAGAGAATGTGTCCGGCAGTCATTAGTTCTTTTGAAAAAGAAGGATGGAGTTTTACCGATTTCAAAAAGTATTAACAGGATACATCTTTCGGGTAAACATGCAGATAATATCGGTTACCAATGCGGAGGCTGGACAATTTCGTGGCAAGGTTCAAGCGGAGATATTATCCCCGGTACAACAATAAAAGAAGCGATTCAATTAATGGCTCCCGGTGCGGCAATCACTAGCTCGGAAGATGGATATGGAGCAGAAGGAGCGGATATTGCCATTGCAGTTATTGGAGAAACACCTTATGCTGAAGTTTCAGGAGACGGCAAAACGACACTCAATTCTTCAGATATCCAGACAGTACGGAATTTAAAGAGCTGCGGTATTCCGGTCGTTGTCATACTCATTTCGGGACGCCCGCTCATTCTTGATCCTATACTGCATGACTGCGATGTTTTGATTGCAGCCTGGCTGCCCGGAACAGAAGGTGAGGGGATTACAGATGTTCTATTCGGCGATTATCAACCCGTAGGACTTTTATCTCAAACATGGCCGAAAAGTGCTGCGCAGATTCCAATTAATATCGGAGATCCGGTATATGATCCGTTATTCCATTATGGTTACGGTATAACTTCCCTGGATGATTCTCCTTTCGGCTCTTCTCCGGAAGTTTATTCGGCAAGTATTGTAACAATTCATAGTATGGAAATTTCTTTTAATAAAAAAATGATGGTGCCCTCAGATGCTTCAGGCTTTTCAATCACAGCTAATGGAAACTCCCAGATCAATATCAGCAGTGTGAGTCTTAAGTCCTCCGATTCGACGATTTTTATTATAACTTTTGAAGACAGCGTTTTAAAAACCAATACCTATACAATTTCTTATACTCCCGGAAATATCCGCTCACACGATCAAGGCGAACTGCCCGCATTCGAAAATTTACCTGTCTATAATTTATTTGCAGATTATAACTATATCCATGCGCTCCCAAATAAGATTGAAGCAGAAGAAAATTTTAGAGTACACGGTGTAACAGCTGCTTCCTGCAGTGATGAAGGAAATGGGAAAATGCTTACAAATATTAGTGATGGGGACTGGGCAGAGTACTATGTTAATGTCTCCCATTCAGGTACGTATTCATTGGAATACCGGGTATCAAGTGCAGCAGATACCGGCAGGATTGAATTAATTGCAAAAAATATAAGCGTTTCAGTTTTAGATCTCCCCATAACCGGCTCCCGGGATTCCTGGCAAAATGCTGCAGCCATAGTGCAGCTTAATGAAGGATTGCAGCTTATAAGAATCAACATCTTACAAGGCGGGTTCAATTTGAATTGGATAAACCTGTCATTAGTAACCGGAGTGAAAGATAATGAGGAAACAATTATAAAAGAATTCCGTTTATTGCAGAATTATCCCAATCCGTTTAATCCGGCAACTGCAATTATTTTTAATATTCCGTTGAGATCTTTTGTAAGATTAAAAATATTTGATTTGCTCGGAAAGGAAATAGAAACAATTGTATCGGAAGAATTGGAAGCAGGGGAGTACAAATTGCAATGGAGCGCTGAAGGGTTAGCAAGCGGGATCTATTTTTATCAGCTGCAGGCAGGTCCATTTGTTGAAACAAAAAAGCTTATTTTGCTGAAGTGAATCGGACGCTATGAGCTGATCCGCCTCCGGCTAACTGTACTCCAGAAGCTGGATTTACATTTGCAAATCCTTGAGATTATTTTTTTTCTGAGTTATACAAGCAAAAGGCGGTGCAGGTGTGAGGGAATTAGAAGAGAGGGCACTTACCGACAGAACATCCCATTTATAGTTTTATTGCCAATAAGTCTCTCCCTTTTTTAAGGGAGCGATTAGAGAGAGTTTTCATTATTCCACTACTCCTACATTCCACTACTCCAACATTCCATCATTCCAAAAACTCCGTTTACACCCGCTAACTCTTGAGATTCTTTTTTTTATTTTCTAAGTTGTAACCACAAATGGGGGAAAGAATTTGAGGGTATACAAAAAGAGGGTAAACCCACCATGATAGAGAAAAAAATTGGGCACATTGCCTATCAACTTCGACAGAATAAAGAGAATCACCAACCCGGTGCAATTGTTTTTGTTGGTTCAGGTTGTTCCGTTTCTGCCGGTATTCCAACTGCCGATAAAGTAGTGGAGTATGTTTTAGATAATTATAAAGACAATCCTGATATAAAGTGTCTGCCTCCAAAACCATCATATGCTGACCTCATGCAATGTCTAGGACCAGTTCAAAGGAGAAAAATTTTTAAATATTATGTGGAAAAGGCTAAAATAAATGTCAGTCATATTTATTTAGCACATATCCTGGTGAACGATTATGTAGATTATGTCCTCACAGTTAATTTTGATAATCTTGCTCAAAGAGCGTTAGCCTTATACAATATTTTTCCTCCAACATATGATATCTCCATTCTTAAAGATCTTACTACTACAACCTTAGATATTAAATCAATTACTTATCTCCATGGTCAATATAATGGTTTGTGGCAGCTTAATACCAAGGAAGAAATGAATAAAGTAATTGATAGCAACATTGCTAATAGTATCTTCAATAAAATTACAAATAACAGACTATGGATAATAATCGGCTATAGCGGTGAAGACTTTATCTTTGATCAGTTAGCGAGATTGGGAAGATTCGACAACGGGCTTTATTGGGTTTGTTATAAAAATAATGATCCCATAAAAAGAGTGCAGGAGGATCTGCTTAATAAACCAAATACTGAGAGTTTTCTGATTAAAGGATTTGATTCCGATTCTTTTTTCTTAAAGCTAAATGCTGAATTAAAAAATGAAGATCCCAAAATATTCAGCATACCGTTTCATTTTTTATCTGAATTACAAGAGAATATAAGGGATATTGATGATGATGAAGTTTATAAATCGGTTAAAGAGAGATTGATTGAAAGCAAAAGAATGGTTCAGGATGCAATAAACAGATATGAAACTAAAAGTACTGAACCGCCAATGTCAGATGAGGAAATTGAAAATACTCAGTTGAAGAAAGCTCTTATCGATTGTTTGACTAGTGGAAAATATGAGGATTTGGCAGGCCTTGAAAATCAAACTAAAGTTAAAGAATCCAAAGATTTACGACAGATAG
>JBLNGL010000527.1:0-2944 GCA_050264735.1 Ignavibacteria bacterium
ACGGCATGGCCCGCACCATTCCGCCCAAAAATCCACAAGCACCGGGATTTTTTTGCTTTGTTCAATTACATCCTTATTAAAATCTTTCATCTCATAATTCATAATCAATCCCTAAAAAAATTAATCTCCTAAATATAAAAATTTATCACCTCAGAATTTTTTTCAATTAGATGAAGAAAAATCAAAAAAGATCCGGGATTTTTTATCGGCATTTTTCTTGTTATTAAAAAAATAAATTGGATACTCTTATTTAAGAATGTTATTTTTATATTAATAATAAAAAATGGGGTGGGGACACTTGCGATGCACAGCAAACTAGTATCTATTAAATCCGCCAAAATATTTGTTCTTTTATTGACCCAGACAATGTTATTCTCCATTTATTCATGTGAATTTTCACCCACCGGATCAAATTATGTTGAAATTACTCCTGAAATTCAGCCTGCGTACATAAATCTTGATTTTAATTCCGATACTGTTAAAATCTGGGGTGAAAAAAACATTAGCTACAATATTAATATCAGCGGTCTGCAGCTCCGAAGAGTCAAAATCTTTTTCGATGATGTACTTTTAACACAAACCAGTCAATTAAACGGAGATTTTTACTTTGATTCGGAAAAATACTCAAATTCTGCGCATAAACTTAAGATAGAAGTTACATCAAGTTCCGGCACGGGAAGCATTTCAGATAAACTGGGAGTAGAAACCGTTCTCTTTGTAAAAGAATGGGTCCTCGTTATTGACAATGCCAAACCTGTCCGCCTGGCAATAACCTCAATAGAACCGTACGAGGGAAGACTCAAAATTACCTGGGAAAAATATGAGAATTTTAATTTTGAATTCTATTCACTGAATCTTAATGGTTTTTTTCTAACCATTATTTATGACCAGGAAAAAAATTATTGGATAGATTCAAATTATGTCAGCGGACCAATTAACTACAGCGTTAATGTTACTGCAGCCGGACAGGTGGGTATCGGGAATGCCTGCAATTATTTCAGCGGTAATCCGGAAGTGTTTGCTGATGTAAATGACTCCGGCAAGGTTAATCTCAGCTGGACAAAAAATCTTTTTTACAATAATTTCGAATACTATCAGGTTAGAAGAGTGTTTAATGAAAATTCAATAAAAACAATAGCAACACTTTACGGTATAAATGATACAACTTATATAGATGAAGATCCCCCTTTCGGATGCGAATACAAGTATCAGGTACTGGTGTCAGGCTACTATGAAAGTCTCTCCTCGGGTGCAGCATGTTATATCGGAAATAAAATGCTTGAATTTCAAACTGTGGAATTTATCCCAAGTTTAAATTCAATTTATATTAAAAATCGGGACGGATACTACAGGCTGGATCCTGAGAATCTTTCAGTTTTAGCCCACCAGGACAGAATGATAAATTCGGTAGGAGAAGACAGGCTAGCACTTTCAAGGAACGGGGTATATGCATATATAAGTGCAGACAATAATTTTTACAGATTAAACCCACTTTCTTTGGCTGTTGAACAGACTTATTCCACAAACTCCATAGTCAAATATAATTCTTATATTCAAATGGGTTTCAAGGTATCGGATTCAAATTTTATAGCTTACACCTCTTGGTCAAAACCTAATGAAGTAACCTATCAATTTATCGGTAATGTGATATTTAATTTAAACACTAAGACCGTAGTTGAAGCCCTCTCCGCTGAGGAATCATCTTGGTTTTGCTTTATATCCGCAAATAACAAGTATTTTTATACATCAGGTAATCTTTATGGAATTGTGAAAGATAATTTGGTTAAATCCGGTTCGGAAAAGACAGGGCAATTCAGTTTTATCGAAGACGGGGAGGAATACATTATTTTAAATAATAATATTTTCCAGGTAAAAAGAAGCAGGGATATGTCTTTGAGAAGTTCTATGAGCTTCGAATCGGCAGCGAACTTCTCTTATGACCCAGCGACAGGTTATTTGGGATTTTCAGGAAGTTACAATGGAGAAAATTATTATTTTGTTTATGATATAAATACATGGAAAGAAATTATTCGAATCCATGTTTTTGATTCATACGGACTTTTCTTTGCAAATTCAACTTTGTTCGGTTATCAGGGGTATTATCTTCACCTTAACTTAGATTAATAATAAAATGAAAAAAATAATTTTTGTTTCTTTTTTAGCTCCTATTATATTTATTCAAAATATTAATGCACAAGATTATACTTTGAGATTTGCACTAGGTTATGGATTTTATGATATGAGCTCGCTTAAAAGTTTTCAAAACCGGATTGCAGAGTCTTTTTACAGAATCGACATTAAGCCTGTTCAGTCTTTTCCTCCCTTTTTTAATTATCAGCTTCAGTTTACGGCAAGTTTAGCTCCGGGATATTACCTGGGTGGATCTTTGGGATTTACAACCACGGGAGGCAGAAATGCCGTAAGCGACTATTCGGGTGAAATTAAAGTTGATGAAATAATTAATGGTTATAACCTGGGTTTATTATTTGAGCACAATCTAATTCAGAACTTTTATCTTACTGCTCAGCTGTATTTTATTTATTCAACGATGAGAGTGGAAGAAATTGTAAAACTTAATGATCTCAGCAGTTCTCATTCATCTAAATTTAATTCCATAGGAATAGGTATCGAACCCGGTTTCTCTTATGCAGTATTAGACAATCCTCTAATTGTCAGGATAAATATTGGTCTTCACGTTGGTTTTTCAACGGATTTTCATATGGATGATGAAGCGGATGAAATTTTAGAGGGTATTCATCCGGGCTGGTCAGGTTTCAGAGCCAGTCTGCAGGCAGGATATCCTTTTTAATCGGCAGCAGATTTATTCTTAGCCTCTCATTAGTAGAGTTGCTCCGATTAAAATTATTACGGCTGCAATCACTCTTCTGAATAAATTATCCTCAAGAAAAAGTTTTCCCCCGAAAATAATTGCCATCAATACAGA
>JBLNGL010000528.1:0-2508 GCA_050264735.1 Ignavibacteria bacterium
GTTCCAGGGCGATTTATTATAAGGCTGCATTTTCGGAAGCAGATTAAGCCTTCTTAAATGCGTCTCCATTTTACCGTTTTTGTAAGGTCCCTCCAGGAAAAATTTTAAAGCAAGTTTATGAATTGCATGAATTCTGTATTGAATGGAATTCCCCGGCGGACTAATTTTATTACCTGCTCTATCCAGAAGATTTGATACGGTTAAAGTATAATCAGTATTTAAAAGATGTTCCGATGTTTTTAAAGTCACTGAAGAGGCTACCTGAGATAAAGTGGCAGATTCAATAATAATTCCGTTATCAATAAAATAATTATTAATATTTGCTGCAGATGTTTCATCTATTGCTTCGGTAAAATCAAGTTTAACATTATTTATATCTATACACTCTGCTTTTATTAATTGAGGTGAAGCGGTATCGGGATAAAAAACTAAATTTGTATGGAAGCCCGGAGAGGTTATGTCTGAGAATCCGCTCCCCGTAATAATAGTATTAATAATTCCAGAAAAATTCCAAATGACTTGAAATTCGTTCGCCGAGAAAGGTATTCCGCTCTTTAAACGGAAGCGGCCGACTTTAAGCAGGGAAGAATCAATTTTTTCGTTTCCTGCCGAGGAAGCGAATGTCAGCTCGGAAATGCCGTCATTATTCCGGATCCCTATCCCGTTTTGCGGAAAGTTGTTTAATTCAGATGAACCTTGAATGTAAGAAAAGGACGGCGAGCTTAAATTCCCGGCATTGAATGAAAACGAACATTGATAAGAAGTTAAAGTGAAGTTGTTATCCGTGCTTTTTATAAAAACATCAAATTCTATTTCATCGCTCTTTGTTTTTTCCCCATTAGATAAGCTCATTAAATAGTTTGTCTGAGCAAAGCCGGTTCCGGATAATAATTTTGAAAGGAGTAGCAGTAATAAAATTCTTTGCATATGTTTCCCTTGTAATTTTCATTCTTGAAATTCTGTCTTGGAAATATTTACAGCAATATTTTCGATCTATTCTCATTTTTTTTATTACGAATTTTGGGGGTGGCAAATGCTAAAACTAAGCCAATGAATTTTTTCCTTTTTGAACGAAATCCATAATTTCTCTTTTTTGAGAGAACGGAGAAAAGTTTTTTTTACCGGTAGTATTTTATTCGGAGTTTAAAAAAGGATTTAAATAAATTTTTGGATTTGTGAGATGTTGTTCGGATGATTGTCTTGGAAATTACTGATAAAGAATTTATTTTTTGCAGGCAGATAGTAATGGAATCGGGGTGTAGCGGAGCCCGGTTAGCGCGCTTCGTTCGGGACGAAGAGGCCGAGAGTTCAAATCTCTCCACCCCGACTAATTAAGCATAGGGAATTTGACAAAACCAATACAATAAACAAAATTCATTTTACCGAATTCATCAAAGTTGCCAATAACTCATCCGCATTTCCTGCAATATCCGGAGGAGCTATCTTTTTGAAATGCTTTAATAATTTTACTGCTTCGGTCATATTTTCATTCATTGCATGAAGCAGTCCCAGGTTGAAATATATATTCGCAAAATCGGGATCAATTTCCAATGCAATTTCGTAATGAAGCTTTGCAAGTTTTAATTCGCATTCATCAAAATATAGATTAGCCAGGTTATAGTGCGATTCAAGATGCCTCGGCTCCAGTTTCAAGGCATTTGTAAAGCAGTCGATCGCTTTTGCAGTATTACCCATCTGCGATTCTATAATACCCAGGTTGCAGTAACAGTCTGCAGCGCAGTCTCCATTCTCAATCGCTTTCAGGTAAGCATTTTTTGCCCTGGAGTCACCCAGGTAATCCAGCTTTAGTGCGTTTTCGAAGGAAGGAACCATTCCCATAATGGGAATAATCTGAGCTTCCGGTTTCGCCGCATTGAATAAATCCAGTTGACTTTCAAAATTTTCGTTACCGTCCTTCTTAGCCCTTTTAAATCCGAGCTTAGAGGGCCGTCGGGCAGGCAGTTGAATTATTTTAGCCATAATATATTTTTATTGAGCAGCTTGTTTTCTCTTTTTTGCCGGAGCTTTTATTACTTTTTCTTTCTTTTCTCTTCCCTTTGCTTTTTCCATTGGCATCTTCTGTTTCTTAGCTCTTTCAAGACTTTCCTTCAGGGCTTTCATCATATCTACAACCGGCTTGACTTCCTCTGTTGTAGTAATAACTTCTTTTCCTTCTATTTTAGCTTTCAGCATTTCTCTGACCGCTTCTTTGTACCTGTCCTTTATGTCGACATCTTCCAGATGAATTGTCATTGAATCCACAAGAGTTTTTGCAAGTTTAAGCTGATCTTTATCCGTAGTAACTCCGTTCAGCTGCGGTATTTCTTTTATATCGCGGATTTCATCGGGATATCTCAGCTTATACAAAATTAATGCATTTTCCTGAGGCGATAAAAGAACAACATCTTCCCTGTCTCTTATAACTACTTTCCCGATTCCGAGCTTTCCGCTTTCCTGCAGAGTTTTTACTAACAGGGCATATGCTTTAGCGGCAACATCTCCGTCAGG
>JBLNGL010000529.1:0-7918 GCA_050264735.1 Ignavibacteria bacterium
CTTGCAACCGTTAAATTTAATCCGAAAGCAAATGAAAGCTCTTTTCCTTTAAACCATCTTGCTATAATAGTTGTTATGGCAACAATCATCGATTCTGCTCCCAAACCAAATATTAATCTCCCTGCTGCCATTAAAAAAATCTCGCCTTTAAGAGCCGTGACAAGAGCGCCTATCATTATAAGAAGAGTAAAGATAAAAACCGATTTTCTGGTTCCTATTTTATCGATTACAATCCCGCCTAAAAGAACCATGACGATATTCGGGAAACTGTAAATTGCCTGCAGAAGGCCGATATCGGCGTCGGTAAAATTAAGCTGCTTCACAAGAAGATCGGCAAGCGGGCTGATGCTGTCATAAATATAATAATTCCCGAACATGGCGAGACTTATAAATAAAAGAACCACCCACCTGAAAAAAGCGGATGGTTCCTTCTTTGCCTCTTGCAAATTCTGAAGCATAAATTAATTTATATTTTTTAGAACATTAACCAGCAGCTTCCAGAACTTCGGGACAGTATCTATCTGCAGTTTTTCATCGGGTGAATGGACCCCGTACATTGTAGGTCCGAATGAAATCATATCGAGCCCGGGATATTTTTCACCGATTATACCGCATTCAAGACCTGCATGAATAGCCTTTACTTCCGGTTCTTTGCCGTATAAATTTTTAAAAGTATTCTTCATTACGCTCAAAATCTCCGAATTAACATTGGGTTTCCAGCCCGGGTAGCCATCTCCAAAAGTAATCTCAGCATCTGCCAGTTCAAAAATAGATTTTACCATACCCACTATATCTATTATTTCGGAAGCTACCGAACTCCGCTGGCTGGTTACAATATTAACATTTTTTCCATCAGTAATAATCGTTGCTAAATTTGTTGAAGTTTCCACCAAGCCTGGAATATCGGGTGACATTTTAATTACTCCATGAGGAAGTGCATAAAGAGTATTAATTAATTTATTCTGGGTGCCGCCGTCCATTACTTTATCAGCTTTTCTTGCTTTTTCTGCTGTTACGGAAAGATTCGGTTCATTAACAGCAAATTCAGCTTTTACAGTATTGTTATATTCTTCAACCCGGCGGAGAAAATCTTTTGCAGAAGATTTCGGAATTGCAGCTACTGCAAAACTTTCTCTTGGAATAGCGTTGTGTTTATTTCCTCCCTCAATTTTGGAAAGCTTTAATTTAAACTGAGCGCTTAATTGTTTCAATAACCTGGTTAAAATTTTTATTGCATTCCCTCTTCCGGAATTTATTTCCAATCCCGAATGACCGCCCTGAAGCCCTGCGACTTTTATTTCATATTTTAGATAATCTTTTGGGATTGCTAAAGCTCTGAAATTGAATTTGGCGTAAGTTGTTTTACCGCCGGCACAGCCGATGTATAAAGATCCTTCTTCTTCCGAATCCATGTTAATTAGAATTTTCCCTTTTAAAATGTCAAGCTGCAGATTGGAGGCGCCGGTCAATCCTGTTTCCTCATCAAGAGTAAACAAAAACTCCATAGGACCATGTTCAATGTCTTTGGATTCTAAAACAGCTAATGCTGCAGCCACACCAATTCCATTATCTGCCCCAAGGGTGGTTCCTTTTGCTTTTACCCAGTTTCCATCTATATAGGGAATAATCGGATCTTTATCAAAGTTATGCTGTACATCCCGGTTTTTTTCACAAACCATATCAAGATGGCCTTGAAGAATTACAGTTTTGACATTTTCTTTGCCAGGAGAAGCCGGTTTACGGATAATTACATTTCCGAAGGAATCCCTGAGAGTTTCCAAATTAAATTTTTTGCCAACAGAGATTACATAGTCAGCTATTTTTTCCTCTTTTTTTGAACCCCGCGGGTATTTACAAATTTCCTCAAAATAATTCCAGACTGAAGAAGGCTGCAGATGACCTAAGATTTCACCCATAATAACACCTCGTATTTAAATTTATTTATAATAAATTAATTTCGGATTTCGAATTTCGGAATTCGGATTTTAGAAATCAGGAAACAAACTGCTGAGTTCTGATTTACGATTTATGATTTTAGAATTGATTCGTTATTCGAAATTTTCCTAAAAATAATTCGTAAACCTGCCTGGCGGCAAGGCAGGTTGTAATTCAGAAATCTTAAATCCAAACCGGATTTTTATTTACGATTTTCACATCCATGTTTTCTCAAATCGTAATTCGTAATTCGTAAATCCAATCCGCAGTTCGAAATCCGCAATTCGCTTACACCATCGCACTTGGCGGTGCAGGTTCATCCGGTCTCCCGGCATTGCCTAATGGTACTTTTATAAGTACATAACCTACAACAATAAACACCAGCAGACTAACCAGGAAAGAAGGATACTCCCAGACAACAGGAGTTTTCAATTCAATTACTGCAAAGAATGCAAAAAGCAATCCTATTAGAGCTTCTCCGGCAATTAATCCTGAAGCGAGGAGAACTCCGTTATTATCGGTCCTTGCTCTTTGAGCTTCATTCAATTGTCTTCTTGCTGCAATTTTATCAAGTATTCCCTTAATTAAACCGCCGATAAAAATTGCAAAAGAAGTTTCCAAAGGCAAATACATTCCCACACAAACCAGCATTGGACTTTTGACCTTAACCAAAATAAATCCAACTGCCATTAAAATACCGACTATAATAAGCGGCCATGCCATTTCACCTCCGACAATTCCTTTTGCTAAAATAGCCATCAGGCTGGCCTGGGGAGCAGGATAAGCCTTCCCTCCTAAACCTGTACCACCTGTATTTATATCACCCTGGTGCAGAATTAAAAGAGGAAAGAACATTACAGCGGATGCCAATAAGACTCCGAACAAATCCCCTACCTGCATTTTCCAGGGCGTACCGCCTAAAATATGTCCGACTTTAAGATCCTGCAGCATCTCACCGGCTACTGCAGCACCTACGCAAATAACTGCAGCTACTCCAAGCACAGCAGCTATTCCGGAAATTCCTGTAACACCGAGGGCAACCATTAGTAGAGCAGCAATTATTAATGTAGAAATAGTTAATCCGCTAATGGGGTTGTTGCTGGAACCAATCAATCCTACCAGATATCCTGAAACTGCAGCAAAGAAAAATCCGGCAATTACCATTACTATTGTCGCAACTATTGCTGCGGTAACATCACCGGAAAAATAATTATATATGAAAAATGTTAATACTGCAGCCGCACCGATTCCGATAAATACCCATTTATAATCCATATCTTTTTCCGTACGGTTCTCAACATGAGTTGTTTCAACAGCAGCTTTCTTTACATCTTTAATTGCACGGCTTAAACCTGCACCCAGACTTTTTCTCATCCTGTAAAGAGTAAAAGCTGCACTCATTAACATTCCGCCGATTGCAATAGGCCTTACAATTGTACGCCAAACATTATTGGCCAGTCCTACCCAGGTATCTTCAGTAATTGTTTCGGTTCCGGAAGCTTGTACCGAAGATAGAAGTTCAGGTCCCAGGAAATAAAGCAGGAGTGGTACAAACAGCCCCCAAGCCAGAAGTCCTCCCGTAAAATTTAGTGCGGCAAGATTAGGCCCTATAATATAGCCGACTCCCATGTATGCCGGACTTACTCCGGGTGTACTTAATAAAGCTCCCCCGTTTGCATTAATCACAATATCTTTTGCGATTGTAATTTTCTGCTGTGCAAAGTAGATGAATTTTTCCCATGAAGAAGCAAAAAACTGGATCTGCTTTAAAATCTGGATTAGAGCACCCAACCCCATTGCCCAGAACAAAAACTTAGCTCCGCTTTTACCCGAACGACCAGCTTTATGTATCTCGCTTGCTGCGACCGATTCCGGGAACGGAAGCTCGGGATCTTCAACCATCACTCTTCTTAAAATAGTTACAAATAAAATCCCGATAATGCCGCCGACGAACATAATTACTGTGGCTTCAAGATAATGCTGAACAGTATAGAATTCATCCCATACTCCGGCTATCATAAAAGCCGGAATAGTAAATATTGCACCTGCAGCAACCGACTCGCCGATTGAACCGACAGTACGGGCAATATTCTCTTCAAGTATAGATCCTTTCACTATTCTTAACACTGCCATGCCTATTACTGCAGCCGGATAAGTCGCAGCGATAGTCATTCCGGCTTTTAATCCGAGATAAGCATTTGCCGCACCGAGTATAACACACATTATTAATCCGATTATTAAAGCACGGATTGTAAATTCAGACATTTGAGTTTGAGGGGAGACAAAGGGAACAAAGGGTTTTTGATCTGCCATAGTAGGAGTCCTCCGTCCTTGGAAAATTTGATTTAAGGATAAAAGAATTAAAATATTATTGCAATATAAAGAGGATTTTTATTCATGTTCAAATGATTAATAGGAATCCGGCAGATATTGAACATTGCTCATTATTCACCCATCTATTTTGTCTTCATTCTGGTTAAACAAATCAGTTCCAAATCCGATTGTAGAGCATTTTATCAATGAATTTATGTTTGATTCAACAGAATACTGCATTTTTTAAACATGGGATTTTTTTCAACGAAGAAGGATACTTAGTTATAACCCAAGATAGTCTCCTTTTACCAGCTCCACTTCCTTCTTGTATTTCCTGCCTGAAGATGACGATGTAGAAATAATTATTTAAGATTAGAATGGAGAAATGGTTCAGAAGCTTTTTAAAGGATTTCAACCTAGAGGGCTGTATAGGATAAACTGGAATGCAAATGAGATAGCATCCGGAATATATTTCTACGAATTGAAAACAAGCAGCCGGAAGCTTGTTAAAAAATGTCTGCTGCTGAAGTAAAATTAAAAGGTTCGATTATGTAGGTTGAAGCGAAGCTTCGACCAAATAAAAGTAACCTTATTTTTTAAAATATGCTTGGGATGAATTTCAATATTATTTAAGATGAATAGCTTCAATCATTAAAACTTTGAAGTTAAAAAATAAGTGGACGAAGCTAGCGCGTCGTCCTACATGAAAATTCTTAACACAAAAATTTTAAAATTTGTTGGTCCGTTTAAAACTTTAATTTTCTCATCCCGATATGGCAGATTGCAAAGTCATACTTTACTGGATCAGCCGGATCAAATTTCTTTAAATTTTCCGTTATTTCTTCAGCCATTTTCCAGCTTACATTTTTTCTTTTTGTCAGCTTAAGAGATTTACATATCCTTGCCACATGAGTATCAATGGGAATTATTAACTTGTCAGGAGGGATTTCACTCCATAACCCGAAATCGAGCTCATCTTTTCTAACCATCCATCTTAAAAATAAATTTATCCGTTTGCAGGCACTGCCTGATTCCGAATCCGGGAACATAAATTTGATTCCCCGGGAGATTTTATCCGGACTATCCTTCTGAATTTGTCCGAGAAGATGATTTGAAAAATTTGAAATAGCTTTTTTTAGGTTCGGTTCGGATGAATTGTAAAAATTAAGAAATAAATTTTTAAGCCTCCCGTATTTTTTTAAAATTTTATTTAACAAACTAAGAAACAATTTCACATCAGCCTCCGTATAAAACCTGTGCTTCAAATCTAAAGACCGTATATGAAGGGGTAAATTGTCCGAGTTGATCAGGTACTCGTAAGGTCTGTTTTCCATTATACATATAATTTTATTAAGTGTATTGTTAATCTGTGTAACGTTACCGTAAGCGAACACGGATGCAATGAAACCGATGGTTTCAATGTCCCTTTTGTCTTTAAAGAGATGAAGAAACTGAAGCGGATCAGGTGAGATCTGTGATTTATCGAATGCTTTGTAATGATAATCGAGTTTCTGTTTCAGGTTCATTTTGAAGAAAAAAAATGTTCCGACAAATTAATTAAAAACTTATAAAAAAGAGCGGGGTTATTATGAAACTTTCTACAATTATTTTTACACTCCTCTTTATAACTACCTTATCATTTTCACAAACCGGTACAATCACCGGAACCGTGATAGATTCTTTAACAGGGGAACCTTTAATTGGGACAAATATCATAATTGAAGGAACTTCCCTTGGCGCAGCCACTGATTTAAATGGCTGTTTCGTTCTAAAAGTTTCACCAGGAATTTATAACCTAATCATTACCTACATCGGCTACGAAAGAAAAAAAATTGAAAATGTTAAGGTCGAATCAGGTAGAAAAATAGATTTCAATGTAAAGTTAAATCCCATGCAAATTGAGGGAGAATGTGTAACTATTACAGCACAAGCAATAGGGCGATTAGAAGCAATAAATCAGTCGTTAAGCTGTAATACTATCAGTGGTATATCGGGTGATTTCAATACTGAAGAATATGCTTATATATGCGAAAATAGTTTTAAAGACGCAGTAAAAAATCCTTTATCCACTTTCTCGATTGATGTTGATGCGGCTTCTTACAGCAACACTAGGAGATTTTTAATGGAAGGAAGGCTTCCTCCTAAAGATGCCGTAAGAGTTGAAGAATTTATTAATTATTTCGACTATGATTACCCGCAGCCAAAGTCGGATTTGCCTTTTAAAATTTATACAGAGTATTCTTATTGCCCGTGGAATGAAGATAATTACTTGGTACATATAGGCATTAAAGGAAAGGAATTAATTAAGGATGAAAATATTCCGAGCAGTCTCACATTTTTAATTGATGTTTCAGGTTCAATGAGTCCTCCGAACAAACTCCCTTTGCTGAAAAGGGCATTTAAAATGCTCGTCGGACAGTTAAAGAAAGACGATAAAATTGCTATAGTTGTTTACGCGGGAGCAGCCGGATTAGTGCTTCCCTCTACATACGGATCGGATAAAGAAAAATTACTTGACGCTATTGATCAGCTTGAGGCAGGAGGTTCAACTGCAGGCGGGCAGGGAATAATGCTTGCGTATAAAATTGCTAAAGAGAATTACATTAAAGACGGGAATAACCGTGTAATTTTAGCAACGGATGGAGATTTCAATATAGGAATAACAAATACCGGGGAGCTCGTTCGTTTTCTTGATGAAAAAAAGAAGGATGGTATTTTCCTTACCGTACTTGGATTCGGAAAAGAAAACATTAAAGACTCAAGACTTGAGGAATTAGCGGATAAAGGAAACGGCAATTATTATTATATAGATAATATGCTCGAAGCCAAAAAAGTTTTTGTCGATGAATTAGGTGCTACACTTTTTACAATTGCTAAAGATGTAAAAATTCAGGTCGAATTCAACCCGGCAAAAATTAAATCTTACAGGCTCGTAGGCTATGAGAACAGATTATTAAATGATGAAGATTTTGAAGATGATAAAAAAGATGCAGGTGAAATCGGTGCAGGCCACACTGTTACTGCCTTGTATGAAGTGGTTCCGCTGGAAAGTATTGAAGACCTTCCGGGCGATTTTAAGTTAAAATACCAGGAAAAGATAATTAAGAAAAGTGCTGCTGAAACTGAAGAAATATTGACTGTAAGCATCCGGTATAAAAAGCCTGACGAAGATACAAGTAATTTAATCTCTGAAATTATAGCCGGTCTGCCCGTTTCATTAAATAAAACTTCGGATAATTTCAGGTTTTCAGCTGCAGCTGCACAATTCGGGATGCTTTTAAGAGATTCCGAATTTAAAGGGAATGCGGATTTTGATAAGACTAAAGAATTGGCAAAAAATTCTCTCGGGGAAGACAAGCACGGATACCGGGTGGAATTTTTGAGGCTTGTAGATCTGGCATCCGGATTAATCAGCCAATGAAAATAATGCAAGGGGAAAACGGGATGAGCTTGCAGAAATAAGCTTCACCCCTTTAATAATTTTTACTAAAACTGGGATTCAGTCAATTCGGTTGAAAAAAGAATATTCGACCAATTTGATTGAATTAAGCATTTTCAACTTTTTCGGTTGAATGTTAAATATTTGGCTGAAAAAGCGGAATTATTTAATAAGGCGGATCATCTGATTGACCGCTTCCGGTATGCCGACAAACATCGCACGGGCAATTAC
>JBLNGL010000530.1:0-5137 GCA_050264735.1 Ignavibacteria bacterium
GATTTGCTCGGTACTATAAACAAACTAGTGCTTAAATTAATTTTTGCATCAACATCGGCTACAGCTTCAGGACTAGTATTATCGAGAACAATTAATTCCGGGTAACCTTCAGCAGGACCGAATGTTTTCTGTGCAACTTCCGGGCAAAGGCTGCTTCCGCCCATTCCGAGTAGCACTGCATGCTTAAATCCTTCATTCTTAATTTCTTCCGCAAAACTTTTTATCTCATTCACCTTTCCCAAAAAAAGGTCTATAGAATCAAGCCATCCCAGCCTGTTTTTAATGCTTTTTACATTTTCAGGATCTTCTTTCCATAAAAAAGGATCTTTATTAAATAATCTTCTTGTATATTGCTTTTTGTTCAGGGATTTAAATGCTTCGTTTAAAGAGTTTTTTAAACCGCCGGGAAAAAATGTCTGAGCAGTTTCAGGGATGGAGAGAACGGCAGCTCTTTTAGCCGCAAGCATCGTCATTGCTTTATCATAAGGCTCAATAAATTTCTGAATACCATCGTGCAGAAGCTGCCCGGTAATAAAGTCAATATCAATCCCAATTGTTTTAAGTTCACCAAATATTTTCTTGGATTCTTCCAGATCATCTTCAATTGTATTTTCATGGGGCTTACCTTTGGCTGCAAATGCCGCAATTGTTGTTTCAGGCATAGTATTCACGGTATCTCTTCCGATCAACGGTTCGACATAGTAAGTTTCGCTGTAAAGAGGATCTTTGGTGCCGGTGCTTGCCCATAGAGGCCGCTGAACATGCGCCCCTTTTCCCGACAGTCTTTTCCATCTTTCACCGCTGAATATTCTTTTGTAGCTTTGATAAGCCAGCTTTGCGCTTGCTATCGCAGCCTTGCCAAAAAGAAGCTCAGGTCTTACGGAGTTTTGGGAACCGGATAAATTTATTTTATGCCCGATAAGCTGATCAGCAAGAACATCGATCCTGCTCAGGAAAAAGCTTGCTACAGATTTTACAGCATTGACCGGCTTTCCTTCGGCTGCTCTTCTTTCAAGCGCTTTAATATAAGCTTCTGCTACTGCTTCATATGCTTGTATGGAGAAGAGAAGAGTGATGTTTACATTTATTCCTTCATAAAGCATCTCTTCAATTGCTGGAACTCCTGCATGCGTACCCGGAATTTTTATATAACAGTTAACTCTGTCTACTTTTTTAAATAACCGGCGGGCTTCATTCTTTGTGCCTTCGGTATCGTGAGCTAAATATGGGGATACTTCCAGGCTTACAAATCCGTCGATGCCGCCGGTTTCTTCATAAACAGGCTTCAAAATATCGCAGGCATCCTGCAGATCTTTGACGGTAAGCTCCTCATAAATTTCCTGCAGCGATCTGCCCTGCCTGACAAGCAGTCTGATCTGTTCATCATAATCGTTCCCTTCCGAAAGGGCCTTACTGAAGGTAGCAGGGTTGGATGTAATTCCTCTTAAACCTTCGGTTATTCTTTTTCTTAATTCGCCTCCGGTAATCTTTTTTCTTGATAGATTGTCAAGCCAGTAGCTTTGTCCATATTCTGATAATTTTAATAGTTTGTTCATATTTCACCAATTTTAGAATTTGTAGGAACATCATTTTTGATGTTCATATTAAAAACATTTTTTTAATATAGATGCAAAAACAAATAAAATAGATACAAATATAGAGCTATTCGAAGAGATTTTTTATGATTTGGGGAATAGGAAGGTTAAAATAATTTTCCTGATACCTTGGAAATGTATCAGGGCAAATAAATTTAAATAATAGAACACGGATGAAACGGATTGCACGGATCTTCACGGATAATATATTCTATAACAAAAGTATCTGGAAATTAATACCATTTCATTCAAACTTAACGTCTTCTCCTTTTTTAACAACGCTGCCGGTGTAAAGCCATGAAACTTGCCTCAATGTTAAAGCTTGATCAAATTCCGTCAGGGCAGAAATGCAGTCGGCAGGGACTATAATATTATACCATCTTAATCCGGCGGAAGCAGCAGTATGCGCAACGCAGATGCTTGATACTGTTCCGGCAATTACCAGGTTTTCAATTTTCCAAACACTGTTTAAGTAATGATCGAGGCTGGTGCCGTAAAAGCCGTCGTACCGGTTTTTAGTAAATACGAGATCATCCGGAAGCGGCTTCAGCTCATCGATTATTTCCCAGCCCCATGTTCCTTTGCGGCAATGCTCCGGCCATATTTTCCATTCTTTATCTCCTTCAAAATGAGTATCCTGTGTATATGTTACATGTACTCCGGATTTTCTTGCGTCCTTAATTAATTTGTTAATCTTCGGAATTGTTTCTGCTGCCGAAGGGACAAGAAGCGTTCCTCCTTCTTTAACAAAATCGTTCTGCATATCAACTATTATCAATGCAGTTTTTTTTGAAGGGATTCGCACTTCATCTTTAAAAGGAATTTCCGGAACTTCAACGGTTTTATTTGGAATGAATGGGAAGCCCATAAGCGATCCAAAAATATTTTCTTTTTTGGAACTATAAAATTTGAGCGAACCAAAAAGAAGTAGCACAGATTAGGAATCTGTGCTACAAATGAGTAAAAATTTTCAATTAAGATACTTTATTAATCAATAATTTGTACCGAACTTGCCTGAGGTCCTTTCTCCCCCTCTTCTTCAAAAAATCTCACTCCTCTTCCTTCTTCAAGTTTTTCAAAAACTACATTCAATAAGGAATTTTTATGAAAATATATTTCTCTTCCATTAATTGTCCGTAAAAATCCGTATCCTTCATCAGGAAATAATCTTGAAACTATCGCTCTTACTTCCTGCTCCGGGTGGGATTTAACTTCCTTCCTCTGCAGCGAAACTAATTTTTGAAGCTGCTTACGGGCAACATCAAATGCATCCCTAATTACCGTGGGAAGCGAATCATGCATATCATTGTTCCCCGGTTCTTTGCTTATTACAATTTCATGCCCCGGTGGAACAGTAATATTAACTCTAACCCGGTATTGATTTCCTGTTTTTGTATTCCTATGAGGTTTTTCAACTGCAACCCTGACACCGGTTATATAATCACATACTCTTTCGAGCTTGTCGACTTTTTCATAAATCAACGCTTTTATCGCATCATTTTTTGGTACATCACGAAAAGAAATTTCCAGCGGTCTCTGCATGAATTCCTCCATGTAAATTGTTCAACATTGATAAAATTTTGGATTATTTGGAAGTAATATCCGGATGGAAGGCATATTAACTCAAAGTTAAAGCTGAAATTCAACATTTATATTGAACATCCATAATCTCAAATATATTTTTAATGAATTTTCCCGTAAGAGTCAACTATTTTATTTGGACTGTGATTCAATAACCTTTAAAAATCCGGTTAAATATTCAGTTATATTTATTAAATGGGTTTGGATTTTTATGTATTCTTCTGTACTCTCCGGCTTTATTGATTTTCATAATCTTCTATTTTAATTATTTTGTAATTTATTTTGTACTTACTTTTCTCTTATAGTAAATCATAAAAGAAATTATTTTCTCCTGGAATCCATCAGCTTGATTGAATTAAAGTGCTGAAACTTAAAAATTAACTTTTCGATTTATTATATAAATTTCGTCTGCGGAAGTTTTTTATTCAAAATAAAAATTAAAAATCTCTATGAATGATGTAATTATAATCGGCGCAGGTCCGGCCGGATTGAGTGCAGCACTCATATTAGGACGTGCGAGAAGAAATGTGCTTGTATGCGACAGCGGGAAAAATAGAAATGTCCGTTCTAAAATTATGCACGGTTATTTGACAAGGGACGGAATAAATCCTTTAAAGTTTCTTCAGCTCGCAAGAGAAGAGCTTCAGCAGTATAAAGTGGCCATAGATCATTCTGAGATTATCAGAATTAACATACTTGAAAATAAATTTGAGCTGACAGATTCTTCGGGAAGAGTTCTTTATGCCAAAAAAATACTGCTGGCAACAGGGTTAGTTGATAAGCTGCCTGAACTTGACGGAATAAATGATTTTTACGGGAATAATGTTTTTCACTGCACCTACTGCGACGGATGGGAAGTAAGAGACAAATCTTTAGCTGTTTACGGAAAAGGGAAGGCAGCAATGGAATTTGCATTATCATTAAAAACATGGAGCAGGGATATTATACTTTGCACTGACGGTCCCGGCGGTTTAAGCGAAAGCAGTCAGGAGATTCTTGGAAAGCTGGATGTTAAGCTCTTTAATCAAAAAATAAAACAACTGAAGGGCGCAAATGGACTTCTCACAGAAATTATTTTTGAAGGAGGCGAATCGATCCAAAGGGATGCATTGTTTTTTATAACATCCCAAAAACAGAGATCTACGCTGGCAGAACAGCTTGGATGTAATTTCAGCAGGGAAGGATTTATTATTACGGATAAAAAACAGAAGACGAATATCAAGGGAGTATTTGCAGCAGGAGATGCGATAAAAGATATGAAGTTTGTAATAGTTGCTGCGGGGGAAGGAACCAAAGCAGGTGTTGCAATAAATATAGAGCTCCAGCAGGAAGAACTTAAAAATCTGCTGAAAAAAATTAATGTATCCCATAATGCCCTGAAAAGTAATGAATAATTTTCCTTAGCAGGAGCCGGCTGCGGTGTTTACAAATCATATCCGCCGGCTCAAAAATTCCATTTCTTATTGAGAACAATGATTAGTTTTTTTTAGATTGATTTACATGTTTACATTTTTTTCTTGAAACCGGAGAAATAATGCTGAAGAAAATTTTCAATAAATCAAGTGTAGAAATTTCAGTCCTTGGATTCGGATGCTGGGGGATAGGAAAGTCGGAGTGGATTGGCGCAGATGACAAAGAATCAAAGACAGTTCTAGTTAAGGCAATGGAGAAAGGGATCAACTTTTTTGATACCGCACTTGCATACGGAAAAGGGCACAGCGAAAAAATTCTGAGCGAAGCTGAAAAAGAATTCGGGAAAAATGTCTTTATCGCTACAAAAATTCCTTCAAAAAAAAATGAATGGCCAGCCGCATCAAATTCCCTTTTAAAGGATTCGTTTCCCCAAAAATATATCATTGAAAAAACCGAAGAAAGCTTGAAGAATTTAAAAAGGGACTACATCGATCTGCAGCAGTTTCATGTATGGAACGACAAATGGGCTAAGGAGGATGAATGGAAGG
>JBLNGL010000531.1:0-3003 GCA_050264735.1 Ignavibacteria bacterium
TAACGTACGTCCGCACGAAGGACAAGCAATATATTCGGTTTTGGATATCCGGGTTCTTGCTGCCTGAAGTATTCCGAATAAGATTCTGTTTACAATTTTTTCTCCGGATTCATTTTTATTTACAAATGATTTAATCCAAAAGCCGTTTTTATCCGAAGGCTTATTTTCTTTTATTTCCTTAATATTAATCCAGACTCCGTCTCCGAATCCATCTAACAAAAGCGCGCCTAAATCTGTAGAAGAAAATAAACGAAGCTGATCAAGATTAATATTTTCGTATTCTCTTTTAATTATAACCGGATTCCGAGAATTATTCTGCAGGAGCCTGATAAACATTCTTCTCTGTTCCGCCATTCCATGTGCATTTCTAGTCTCAATTACTAAAACAGCTGTCCGGTCATTCTTAATTTTTTGAAGAAATTCTAATGTGAGGGAATGGATATTTACCGAAATAAAATTCATTAAGTCATCTTTCTCAGAAGTGTTTAAATATTCTTCGGAAGTAAACAGCGGATGACCTTTCTTTTTATCTTTCAGGCTTTTCCAGAAATCATAATCATAAATAACCCGTAAACCCTTTGGAGCATCGAATGGAATATCCCGGCTGCCGAGATAAAGGATATCTGCAGCGCAGTCATTCATGTTCCATTTATCTATTTTTTCTTCATAGAAAAACCCGATATCATTTAAATCCGCAGGTTTTTCGATAATGCGGTTTGAATAGTCAGCAACAACCAGAGGAACATTATTTCCGCCGATTCCTAAAACCTCAAGTGAAACTTTCTTCCTGTATTCAAAAGGATTATAATTTACTTCATCGGCCGGTTCAATGGGATCATGAGGAGATCTCTTTTTGTACCTATCGGCAATAAAAATTGCAACCGGCGCTTCATATTCGGGATCTTCAGTTAAGGAAACTCTGATTGTATCACCTATTCCGTCTTCCAGCAGAGTTCCGATTCCCATTGCAGATTTAATTCTTCCATCTTCACCTCCCCCTGCTTCAGTAACTCCAAGATGCAAAGGATAGTTCATCCCTTCCTGCTCCATTTTTTGAATCAGAAGACGGTAAGCCTTAACCATGACTTGCGGATTGCTTGACTTCATGGAAAGAACAATCTGGTAATAATTAAGATCTTCGCAGATGCGGACAAATTCCAAAGCCGATTCCACCATACCAAGAGGCGTATCGCCGTACCTGTTCATAATCCTGTCTGATAAAGAGCCATGATTTGTTCCTATCCTCATCGCGGTACCGTATTCTTTACAAACTTTTACCAGCGGAGTAAATTTTTCTCTTATCCTTTCGAGTTCTGCTTCATAATGATCATCAGTATATTCAATGGTTTCAAATTTTTTTCTGTCCGCATAATTACCCGGGTTCACCCTTACCTTTTCAACAATTCTTGCTGCTATTTCAGCTGCATTAGGTGTAAAATGAATATCCGCAATTAATGGAACTTCACAGCCTCTGCTGCGTAATTCTTTTTTTATTTCTTCCAGATTTTGCGCTTCAAGTTTGCTAGGAGCAGTAATCCGTACGTATTCACATCCGGATTCAACCATTCTCATAGTCTGCTCGACAGTTGCTTTCGTATCCATTGTATCGGTGGTTGTCATCGATTGAATGCGGATTGGATTATTTCCCCCAAGAGGAATGCTCCCTATCTGTACTTCTCTTGTTTTATATCTTTTATATTCGGTAAGACTGATACAGTATTTTTTAAATGCAGATAAATTTTCAATCATCGGATTTGAATATATTGCTTTTTCATAATTTCAGAATTATAATATAATAAACAAACTATTATCAAGATATGATTTTATAAATATCTTTATGAATTACGATTCGTGAATTACGATTTTTGAATTACGATTTATGAATTCGGAATTATGAATAATTTTTTTTAAGAAAACTTCTTATTCTTTCATTTAAAAAAGAAGGATTTTCAACCGCACTCATATGTCCCGAGCCGGGAACCACTGCAAATTCACTCCCCTTTATTTTATCTGCCATCGATTTCATTGTAGCGGGAGTAGTTAAAGTATCCTTTTCACCGCATAAAACAAGTGCAGGTATTTTTATTTTGGAAAGATATTCGGTAGTATCAGTCCTTCCTGCCATTGCAAGCAGGCATCCTTTTACTCCCGAAGGATCAGAATTCATGGATCTTCCAAGAATTGAAATATATTCCTCTCCGAGTTTTTCTATCGACTCTTTAGCAAAGCAGTTAGGCACAAAATCGGCAATATATTTTTGAATACCTTCATTATTTATTCTCTTAATACCGGCAGCTCTTTTCAATTTGGTCTCATTATTATCTGCTTCGGATTTAGTATCGCAAAGAATCAATGCCCGGAATTTTTCTTCCATTCTTTCAGCAGCCCGTAATGAAATATACCCTCCCATAGAAAGTCCGCATAACACCGGTTCTTCCACTTTTAACTCATCAATTATTTTCTCTAAATCGTCCACATAAGATTCAATAGTATGCTGCCAGTCGCCTGCCGGTGATTCTCCTAAACCGCATATATCATACGTGACACAAAAGTAAGAAGATTTGAAAGCTGAAACCTGGTTATTCCACATCAGGTGATCAAATGGAAAGCCGTGAACAAAGATTATAGGAATATTTGCAGGATTTCCTTCCTGAAAAACGGCAAGATTATTTATTAATAAGCGCATATTTTTATAATTGTGATTTTAAATGATTAATAAATTAAAAATTTCCATGAATTAATTCTGTCCTTAAACACTTATAGGATTAATTCAGCAGAAAATGCTGTTATAATTTAACTAATGAAAATAGCTTTTGTAAGTTCCGAGGTTTTCCCGTACTCGAAAACTGGCGGCTTAGCGGATATTGCAGGCAGTCTTACCAAAAGACTATCTGAAACCGGCTGTACGGTTAAAGTATTTTCACCGAAATATGATCAGGTTGATGAACAGAAATTCGGACTGAAATACTGCGACGATTTAGGAGAAATGTTAATCAGGATAGC
>JBLNGL010000532.1:0-11038 GCA_050264735.1 Ignavibacteria bacterium
CCGGACCGGATAATCCGGAAAAGCATAAATGGGTTGAACCTTCGGTTACTGATCATCTTTTTTATGTGAGACCGGAAAACAGGAAGGCAAAAACCATTATTGAAGCAATTGACGGATTCGGAAAAATTTATCAATTAGAAGCGGGATAAGTTCTTCAATTAGTTACGAGGCAGTGCATTTCTGCCTGCCTTGCCGGTAAGCAGGCATCTGCCTCTCTGGCTAGTGGGAACCCAAAACCTTCAAGGTTAGGTTTGCTGCCTGCGAACTGTCAACCCTTGAAGGTTCCCGGCCCGTCACTCATATCTCAAAGACCTGATTGGATTTGCTACTGCTGCTTTTATCGACTGATAGCTTATTGTCAACAGAGCAATCATAATAGACGCCATTGCTGCGGCAATAAAAGACCAGAATTGAACATTTATCCTAAATGCAAAATCATCCAGCCATTTATTCATTGCAAAATAAGCAACCGGCCAGGCAAATAAATTTGCCAGCAGCACAAGCTTCAGAAATTCTTTCGATAATAGGGTTACGATTCCCGGCGTTGAAGCTCCCAGGACCTTTCTTATACCTATCTCTTTTGTTTTTTGTTCTGCAGTAAAGGATGATAATGCAAACATCCCGAGACATGCAATGAAGATAGCTAGTATTGAAAAATATCCAATCAGCTTACTTAAATTTGCCTGGGCTTTATAAAGCCTGTCAAGATTTTCATCAAGGAAAGAAAATTCAAACGGAAAAGCAGGGGCAACTTGTGCCCAGCTTTTCTCAAGATGTTCAATTGTATTTTTAATATCATTTCCCTTCAATTTTACCGCTAAGAATTTTTTAAAGAACGGAAATGATACCATATCGAAAAAGAAGGGGCCAATCGGCTCCTGGAGGGAGACATAGTTAAAGTCTTTAACTACACCTACTACCCTTTCATTTCCGTTAAAGGATCGAAATTCTTTTCCTAAAGCTTCTTCAGGTGATTTCCATCCGAGATTTCTAACCATTGCCTCATTTAGGATTACGCTTAAAGAATCATCCCGCGGATACTCTTTAGAGAAATTTCTCCCGACAACAATTTTAAGATCAAAGGTTTCAACAAAATCTTCATCTACAATTAATCCGGGAAAGAATACATTTTTATCCTGCTCTAAACCTTCGTAATGAAAAGAGTGCGTATTATGGTGCTGGCCGATAATTTCATCCATTACAGTTACTTTCTTGACATTCCGATCTCTTAAGAATTCATTTTTCAGCACTTCTATTTGCTGGAGCATCGCCGGACGCGTAGGGATAATAACAATTTGGCTTTTGTCAAAACCCAGATTAGCATTCTGCATGTATGTTAGCTGTTCATAAATTATTATTGTTCCTATTATAAGTATAGATGAGATTGCAAACTGAGCCACCACAAGGGCCCTGCGCAGAAAAGTGCTTCTGGAACCTGGTTCATATTTTCCTTTCAGTGTTTTTATCGGTGCAGCCGATGAAAGGAAGAATGCGGGATAGGTTCCCGCAAAAACACCCACAATTAATCCGACTGCAAAAAGAACCAGGAGGAGGAAAGGATTTGCAATGAAGCCGAATGTCAGGTCTTTTTCAGAAAAACTATTAAAAAGAGGAAGAAGCAGTTCAACTAAAAAAATGGAAATCAATACGGCAATTAAGCTTATTAAAATTGATTCGCCTATAAATTGTTTTATCAGCTGCTTTCTCTCAGCCCCTAAAACTTTTCTCATGCCTACTTCTCTCGCTCTCTTTGCTGAACGGGCAGTTGCCAGGTTCATGAAATTGATGCAGGCAATAAATAAAATAAGTATACCGACCGCACCAAAAATGTAAACTGTGGCAATCTTATTATTCTTTTCTATTTCATAATCGAGATCGGAGTGCAGATGTACTGAAGTAAGGGGTTGAAGGTAATGAGTTACCTGGTCTTTTACAATCTGAGGATAATTTTTTTGAATAAAAGCCGGAAATTCTTTTTCTAGATCTTCCGGCTCTACCCCTTCTTTAAGAAGAATATAAGTCCATGCAGGATTCCAGATCCAATTTGTTCCGAATCCCGGACCGGCAAACGTATTGATTGTAGAATATGAGATTAGGCCGCTAAAGGTAAAATGAGATTGAGAAGGCAGCTCCTCAAAAACGCCTTTTACTATCAAATTAAAATTACCTTCGTATAAAAGTGTCTTCCCCATAGGATCTTCATTACCAAAAAGCTTTTCCGCGGTTTGTTGAGTTAAAAGAATGGAATTGGGCTCATTTAAAGCAGTTTTAGGATCCCCTTTAGCCAATTTATAGTCAAAAATTTCGAAAAAAGTTGAATCGGTAAAAAATAATTTCTTTTCATTGAATTTTTTATCGCCAATCTGCAGGCTTCTCATAGGCTGTTGGAAATCGAAGAGTCTGACAATAGATTCGATGTAATGAGGGTAGGCTGTATAAAGCGCCTTAGCAACCGGCAGCGGTGCACTTGATGATTCTTCCCCTTGTCCTTCATTATCGATTATTTCAATCAGGCGGTAAATTCTGTCAGCCTTGGAATGAAATTTATCATAGCTAAATTCATCAATGATAAAGAGAAATATCAGCATAAAGCAGGAAATGCCGATTGCCAGTCCGAGAATATTAATGGCAGAATATGCTTTATGCCTTAAAAGATTTCTCAGAGCGATCTTAAGATAATTTATAAGCATGGCAGCACCTTTTTATTATTTCTTACTCTTTCTCTTACTCTTTCCCTACTCTGCTTAATGAGAATGAGAAAGAATTGTACATTTCGAAAAATTTAATTCATAGAATTTATTTTGGCGGAGGAGTAGTATTTCCTCCGTCCAATGCCACTTTCCATTTACCGTCTTTTTGTTTTTTCCAGAGTGTAAAATAATTTCCATAGATAACCGTATCTTTTAAAATGAATTTCCAATTACCCCATGAATACCCAAAATCTCCCGATTCAGCCGCTTCGGCATTCACCGGTTCCCATGTTAATGTTTTTGGCCCGGGTTTGTTTGCAAAAGTTTCCTTAAATTGTTTTTTCCCAATCACCGGGAAAGCTCCTTCATTTAGTTTTACAATATTTTCATCGGCGTAGAATAAAATAGAATTAAGGAAACCTTCCTTCACAGCTAAATCAGACATAGCTCTATCCGTTTTTATTATTTCATTCTTCAGATGTTCAGTATCGGGATGCCGACTGCATGAGAAAGCAACTATTAGAAATAACGGAGTAATCAGAATCTTCATAACGAGCCTGAATGTTTTATGAAAATATTTTTTGATACCTATTTAGAACCTTCGAGGGTTAAGCTGTTTTATACGGAACTCTAACCTCGAAGGTTTTCCTTCTTCCTGAAAAGAATATGAATTGATCTGTCCTTGTCTCCCGGATTATATATTTGTACTAATTGCCATTCACTGTCATAATTCTCAATCATTCTTTTCAAAAGATTAATTCTATTTTCAACCGGCGAAGCTGTGTCCCATGGAAAGGCCTCTACTTTAAAATTATGACTCTTTTGTATTCCTCCGATTGAAACAAGCACTTCGGCAATCTGGTTGTCTCCTAGATGAGAAATCGGTATGCAGATGTCTGTCATATTTTTACCTTTAATCTTATATTGAACAAAACTGTATTATTTTTTATCTGAACCGGAAAATGCTGCGGCAATTCCCAGTGCAAAATAAATTGTACCCGAAACAAATTTCTGTGCTTTTATTAATCCGATCTTTTTCTTAATCCATACACCGAGATATCCTGCCAGCAATGCATAAATTCCGTCGCTAATTAAACCCATTACCACAAACAAAAATCCCAGGAATAAAATCTGCGATGTTATATTGCCTTTACTATGATTAATAAACTGCGGTAAGAATGCAAAGAAAAAAAGGGCTGTTTTGGGATTTAAGAGATTAACAATAATTCCCTGATAAAATATCTTTGAGAATCTTATTTTTTTATAACTGCCGTTAAAAACCGGTTCTTCTTTTGAAATAAATTTTTGAATGCCTAAATAAATTAAATAAAGAGCACCTGCATATTTTAGAATGTTAAAAGCAAGAACCGAAGAAGCCAGTATGGCAGAAATGCCTGCAGCCGCTGCAAAGATATGAACTGTAGTGCCTGTTCCGATTCCTAATACGGAAATAATCCCAGCCAGCTTTCCTTGATCTAAACTTCTGTTTACTATATAAATAACTGCCGGACCCGGAATGATTAATAAGACTGCTGCAGCTGCAATGAATAAAGTTATTGATGATAAATCAGGCATATAAACTAGTTTTAGGTTTTATTGTGCTAATTTTTTATTAATATTTTCAATATGCTGCAGGAAAAAAGGCAGATTAGGATCATTAGCTGCCTCACCTTTCTCGTAAGCTGTTTCATAATATTTTTTTGCATCTTGAAGCTGATTATCCGCTTCAAGCCCTTCACCATAGCTGTCATATACATTTGCTGAATTCGGGTATAAAAGAATATTATATTCGAATATTTCAAGAGCTTCTTTAATCCTATTCTCGAACATTACCTGATAACCGAATAAATTCAGCACCGCTTCGGGAATTTTAATTTCATAACCATACTTTTCAGTAAGATTTTTATAATGATCTTTTACAGATTTCAGATTTCCGGTTTTTGCCAGAGCCTGCGGAAGTTCCCATCCGTTATAGATCATTTCAAGAGCATTATATATTGTTTTCAGCGGCACTGTTCCATGGTCATCGTGCTCCATGTAAGTGTATTCCCATATTAATCCTTTTGGTGATTTCCCTTTCAGTAAACCAGTAAGTTCATTAATTGAATTAAAGTAATTCGGTTCATTTCCTAATGCGATATATAGAAATTTATTTTGATCAAAGGACTCCGGAAGATTCTTTTTTGCAAGCTCTAAAGTATAATTGTTATCATACATTAAATAAGGACTCGCGGAAATATATCCGCTAAAAAGATCAGGATTGCTCAGCATAGTGTAAATGGAAAACATGGCAGTTAAAGAGTGGCCGAAAAGGATTCTAAAATTTTCAGTCCTATAGTTTTGATCGATATACGGAATTAGTTCTTCCTTCAGAAATCTGATAAAATTATCCGCACCTCCGCTGTTTTGTGTATCTTCTGTTTTTGTCGGCGTAAAATCCCTGTTGCGGTCGGTATTAGGAATTCCGACGATAATAGTCTGAGGAATTACTCCGTTGCCGGAAAGGAAAGAAACTGTACCGGATGCATGTATTGAATGATTATTTTCATCAAGCAGATAAAGAACGGGAAAGCTTGCACTTGTTTGTTCATAACCGAAAGGAACCCTGATAAATATTCTTCTCTCTTCATTCAGAATTTTCGACTGCAGAGTAATATATTTACCAAGAACCAGCCGATCATTATCTGCCTGAGGAAAAATTTGTACTGCGATCATTAGAGCTGCAATGATTAAGATTTTTGACTTCATATAACAGTCCTTTTTTGTTTCATTAGATTTTTCTATTCATATTTTATTGATTTAATGGGATTGGCAGAAGCAGCTTTTACTGCTTGATAGCTTACTGCAATTAATGCAACAAGAAGTGCAATTGCCGCCGAAATTATAAAATTAAATGCATTCATATCAACTCTATAGGCAAAGTCTTCAAGCCAGTCCTTCATGAAAAAGTAAGCAAACGGCCAAGCTATTATGTTGGAAATCAGTACTAGACCGGCAAAGGATTTTGAGAGCAGCACTACAACTTGCACAACCGAAGCGCCGAGAACTTTTCTGACACCTATTTCTTTTCTTCTCTGCTCAACCATAACTGATGCAAGTCCGAATAATCCCAAGCATGAAATTAAAACTGCAAGCACCGCAAAATAATTGAAAAGCTTACCAAGCCGCTCTTCGGTTTTATATAATCTGTCATATTCCTCATCCAGGAAAGTATAGTTAAATGGATAAGCAGGGTTTATTTCAGCATAAGTTTGTTTTACATAATCAAGCGTTTCAGATGTATTTTTTCCATCAACTTTAACAAAAACATAAGATGCCCAAAATTTTGAATACCACATCATTAATGGTTCGATAGGAAATCTAACCGGACTAAAATGGAAATCCTTCAATACCCCGATAACTCTGACTCTGTAATTACTTGAATCTCTCTTTATAATTCTCCCGGTCTTTGGACCTTCCCTCATCAAACCGGCAAACTTTTCATTAATTACTACTGCATCAACCGTATCTGAAGGAAATTCTTTGGAAAAGAATCTCCCTTCTGCCAGTTTTAGATCAAATGTTTCCTGAAAGTCGTCATCTACTGTAATCATCGATACAAGAACATCCTCATTTGTTTGGTTGTTATTAAATAATATTCTTCGGGACCTTCCCATTTTTGGAATTCCCAGCCAAGTAAAGATTTGTAAAAATTAATAGCACGCCCTGGGTTGTCTGCATGAACTTCAAAATGAATTACACGGGGCATCGTTCCTCCTTAAAATGATTTAATGATTTTTATAGTAATTGATTTCCAACTACCGCTTTATTATTTAAGTCTGTTCTACAATTTTTCTTTTTTGTTAGCACCGCCGCGGATTCACTTTTCATTCATATCTCAATGATTTTACCGGATTTGCAGTAGCAGCTTTTATTGCCTGATAGCTTACAGTAATAACCGCGATCATCAATGCAGAAATACCTGCAATAATAAAAGTCCAGAGTGCTATATTTATCCTATATTCAAAATCTTCCAGCCATTTATCCATTAAGAAATATGCAAAAGGCCATGCTATTACATTAGCAACCACAACCAACTTTAAAAACTGTGTGGATATAAGTACAAATATTTCCGGAACAGTCGCACCTAAGACTTTTCTGATCCCTATTTCTTTAATTCTCTGTTCTGCCGAGAATGAGGCTAAACCAAACAATCCAAGGCAGGAAATAAAAATTGCCAGAAAAGAGAAAAGAGAAAATATATCTTCCTGTTTTTTTTCAGACGTATATAATTGATTAAAACTATCATCAAGAAACTGATATTCGAAGGGATAGCCGGGAGAAAAACGGCTGTAGATATTTTCAATCTCCTTAATGTAGCCGGGGAGATTAGCGGGCTTAATTTTTACAGCAATAACTCTATAGTCGGGAACTGCTGCTATTACAAGCGGTTCAATCTTCTGCTTTAGAGATATGAAATGATAATCTTCTACTACACCAATGACAGTTCTGTAAGTTGAATCGAGAAGATTGATTAAAATCCTTTTTCCGAGAGCTTCATCAATTTCCCACCCGAAGGTTTTTACCGATTTTTCATTTAGTATAACGGAGTATTTGTCGGTTGAAAATTCTTTCGAAAAATTTCTCCCCGTTTTTAGTTTTAATCCAAGTGTACTTAGATAGCCGAAATCGGTAAAAACATTTCTCATTCGTGTAAAGTTGTGTTCACCCTCGGCTTTATAGGCATAATTGTCGTGATAACCGCCGGGCAGTCCTGTCATTGCTGAGGCGCTCACAATAAAAGGCTGTCTTATCAGCTCATCTCTTAGAATTTCAGCGCTTTCACGGAGTTCACGATTATCAAGATTAAAAAACAAAACCAGTTCCTTATCAAATCCCAGTTTCTTTTCAGAAAGGAAATTCATCTGTTCCTTTATAATTAAAGTAGAGACAATCAGCAGAATAGATAAGCTGAATTGTAAAACAACGAGTAATTTTCTCAGTTGAATGCTTCGGCCGCTTTTATTTATTCTGCCTTTAAGGATAGAAACTGGCTGAAGGGAAGAAAGAAAAACAGCCGGATAGCTTCCTGAAATAACTCCAACAATTAATGCAACTGAAATTAAAACCGCCGGAAATACAGAAAGACTGTAAGGAAACTTAAGTTTTAATTCTGTTAGAGAATTAAAAATGGGCAATGATAACTCAGCCAGCAGCAAAGAAATCAATACTGATACAGATGTAAGAATAATTGATTCCCCAATGAACTGAATAATCAGGTTCCTTCTGTTAGCCCCGATAACTTTTCTAAGGCCGACTTCCTTTCGCCGCTCGGCCGATCTTGCAGTGGCCAGGTTCATGAAATTTATACATGCAATAGCTAAAATGAACAATCCAATGCCGGAAAAAATATAGATGTTATTTTTATCTCCATGAAGAAGAGGATCAAACTGGGTTTCATTATTGAAATAAATCTTTTCAAAAGGTTCAAGCTTCAGCTCCAGCGGCATCCCGGTAGTTTTAAAATGATCTCCGAAATATTTGTTCATGAATGCAGAAAGTTTCGGCTCAAGAAATTCCTTAACTGAAGGATTTGAAAGAACTACATAAGTAACCAGGCTGTTGTTCCACCATTCATTAAATGAATCAAAGGCCTCAAAAAATTTTATTGAAGCAATAAAATCAAATTTAAGATGAGAGTTTTCCGGAATGTTCTTGAATATACCGGTTACTTTAAATGAGTATGACTTATCAACCATTAAAGTTTTGCCGGTCGGATCTTTATCCCCAAAATATTTTCTTGCCATCGACTCGGAGATAACAACATCATTAGGATTTTTTAATACAGATGAGCCGTTGCCGCTCAATAATGGGAAAGAAAATATTTCAAAGAAATTATGATCTGCCAGGTAGAATCTCTTTTCCCTAAATGACTTTTCACCATAACTAACCAAACCGTCATTCGGAAAAACTCTCACTGCATCTTTAATATCAAAAGGATAATCATTTAGTAAAGCCGGAGCAAATGGGGCAGAAGTTATTCCGATGTCTCTTATAACTTTTCCGTCATTAGCGACACGGACCAGCCTAAAAATATTTTCACTATTTTGCTGAAAATCATTAAAACTCAATTCATGTTTTACAAAAAGAAATATTAATAAGCAGCAGGTTATCCCGATAGAAAGCCCGAAAATATTAATGAATGAATAAAGCTTATGCTTAAACAGATTCCGGACTGCTATTTTCAAATAATTCTTCAGCATGTCATTTCTTTAATTAATCCATATCTCAATATTCCATTAATCCAATATCCCATTTAATCCAACCTTTCGGCTACTTCGAAACAATCAAACCTTCTTCAGGCTTCCATTTGTCGTATTCCATGTACCTTGCCACTTCATGAGCTTTTTCCTCGCCGAATAACCTGCTCACAACATGCAATGCACCGTCAATTCCCGCAGATACACCTGCGGTTGTAATTATCTGTCCGTTATCGACAAAGCGTGTATCTCTATGTATTTTTGCTTTGGGAGTCATTTGCTGTAATGATTCAATGGCGCCGTGCCATGTTGTTGCTTCTTTATTATCCAGCAGTCCTGCTTTGGATAATAGTTTAGCACCAGTACAAACAGACATAAGTATCTCTGCGTTTTTAGAACAATCCTTTAACCATTGAATTAATTCCGGATTTTCGGATGACTTTCTTTGATCACCTCCCGGCAGCACGAGAATATCAGGTTCCGGGCAGTCATCAATTGAGTACTGAGGTATGATTGTAACAAAACCCTGACTCAAAACCGGATCCTTCGTTGCCGCTACAGTATAAACATTAAATGCATTATCATTATCCAGATTTGTTGCAGCAAAAACTTCTCCCGGTCCGCTGAAATCGAGTATTTCAACTTTATCGTAAATAAAAATTGCTACATTCATTTTTGGTTCTTTCGATTGAGCAAAAGTGAAATTGATTAAGAGAAGGAAATACATCCATAAATTTTTCATACGATCCTCCTTATATTTATATTTACCAAAAAATCTTTCTTCTTCTTAAATGCAGAAATCGGCTCAGCCGAAAACATTCCCTAATGGCTCAATCTATAAAAAAATATTGAAATCTTTACTCGTATCTTAAACTCTTAACCGGATTTGAAGCAGCAGCTTTTATAATCTGAATGCTTATTGATGAAGCTGCAATGAACAATATCATAAAACCTGCAGCTAAAAAAGTTAGGAAATCAATGCCGGTTCTATAAGCATAATTCTGCAGCCATTTATTCAATAAAAAGTAAGCCGCAGGAAAAGAAAGAACCAATGAGAGTAAAACCAAAATCATAAATTCTTTTGAGAGTGTCATAACAATGGATGGAATTGAAGCTCCCAATACTTTTCTTATTCCTACTTCTTTTGTTCTTTGACGGAATGTAAAGAGAGACAGACCAAGGAGACCTAGTGCGGCAATAAAAATTGCAAGAAAGGTAGATGCTGCAATTAGCTTTCCGAACTTTTGATCTTTTTTATAAAAGTCATTTATGCGTTCATCGAGAAAATTATACTCAAATGGATGAACAGGATCAAATTTTTCTCCAATGGTTTTAAGGTAGTGAATAGTTCCGGGAATATTCGTTCCGCTTATTTCAGCAGTAAAATAATCAATTCGGTCCATCGGATTGTTCCAAAACCCTATGACTATAGGTTTGATTTCCTGGTACAATGATCGGAAATGAAAATCCCGAACAATTCCGATCACCCGTGCTTTAAAGTCAGTCTTCTCCTGACTCCCGTTGTAATATGTGTTAAATACTGAAATCTCTTTGCCCAAAGGATCTGTGAGATTTAAGGATTTCACTGCAGCTTCATTTAATAGAATTGATGATGAATCGGAAATTTCTCCGGAAAAATTTCTTCCCTCTTTAATATTAATTTTATATGTGCCGAGATATTTTTCATCGGCACCGATAAAGTAAGTATTGATTGCAGAGGATATTGAGCTTCCGAAATTTGCGATGTCAATCCTGCTTATGTCTTTCCAATCGCCCGGAACCCCCGAAGACACGGTTACATTTTTAACACCCGGATGCGATCTGAATTCATTCTTCATCACCTGGAAATTTTTTGTGACATTATTGCTGTTTATATCAATTACAATCAGGTAATTTTTCTCAAAACCGAGATTTTTATTCCTAATGAAATTTAGTTGATTATCAATTACTATTGCTGAAATAATTAAGACAGCCGAAACAGCAAATTGAGCAATTACCAAAATTTTCCTTAACCCGAAGCTTCCTTTTTCCGTGCCTAATTTACCGCTAAGAATTTTTACCGGCTTAAATTTAGAAAGTAAGAGAGCAGGATAAATCCCTGCAAATAGT
>JBLNGL010000533.1:0-6106 GCA_050264735.1 Ignavibacteria bacterium
CCAGGTACAATTCATTTATATTATCGACAATTCACGTGAAAGGTTACCCGGCTCTGCACCATTAATTAATAATTATCAGGATAAGATCGAATACATTTTTAACGGAGTCAATTTGGGTGTAGCTGCCGCAATAAATCTCGGCGCAAGAAAGGCCGTAAATGCAGGTTATTCATTTCTGCTGACCATGGATCAAGACAGCAAGGCTCCCCCAAATATGGTTGCGTCTTTAATTGAAGTAGCCGATAGCAAGAAAAATATAGGAATTGTTTCGCCTCTTCATTCTAATAAGTTTGGTACGCATCTTAAATTCGGAAGTGAAGCAAGAGAGGTTATGAGTGTAATGACCTCGGGAAATTTACTTTCACTTGCTGCATTTAATAAAATAGGAGGTTTCTGCGAAGATTTTTTTATCGACTATGTTGATATTGAATACTGCATCCGGCTGAATTATTTTAATTTTAAAGTCGTTCAGCTGGGAAACATAATACTGGAGCATGATGAGGCTAATATTTCCGAGAAAAGATTCTTCTTTAGAAAATTTTATCCGACAAATAACGTCCCTTTTCGTATGTATTATAAAACAAGAAATTTACTCTATTTAAGAGAAAGATATAAAAATGAATATCCCCGTCTCCTTAGAAAAGAATATGATGTATATTTAAGAAATTTTGTGAAAATTATACTGTTTGAAAAACAAAGACTCTTAAAAATTAAAATGATTTTTTTAGGAGTTTTGGATTATTTTAATAAAAAAAAGGGACGTAGGTTTTAAATTATTATCCAGTGAAGATGAATGAAAAAAATACCTAAATCTGTTAAAAAGATTTTTAAACCCGTATACAATGCCGCTAAAATAGCTATATACAAAACATGTGACTATTACGATGGCTTGAAAGGGAGAAAAAATCCTATAGTTCCTCCGAGGCATATGATATTTATAGGGGATGGAGACTATATAAAAATCGGTGAAGAATTCTTGACTTATTTTAAAGAACTGGGACAGCTGAAACCTGCTCACAAAGTTCTGGATGTAGGTTGCGGCATTGGCAGAATGTCTGTTCCCCTCACGAAGTATTTATCTGAAGAGGGAGAATATTTTGGTTTCGATATAGTTAAAAAGGGTATTGAATGGTGCAAAAAAAATATTTCTGTACGATATCCGAACTTCCATTATGACCACGCAAACATCTATAATAAGATGTACAATCCGGAAGGAACTGAGAAATCATCTGAGTACAGATTCTCTTTTGAGAATAAAACGTTTGATTTTGTTTTCCTAACATCAGTATTTACGCATATGATGACTGCGGATATTACAAGGTACGTTTCTGAGATTTCCCGGGTAATGAAAAAGGGGGGAAAATGTTTAATCACTTTTTTTCTACTTAATAGGTCATCCCGAGAATTAATTAAGAACGGCGCCTCCAGCCAAAACTTAATTCATCGGTTTGAGGAGTATTCTTTTATTAAGGATAATGATCTTCCTGAAAGTGCGATCGGATTCGACGAAGAGTTCATCAGAAGGTTATTTAGTGTTAGCTCTTTAAGAGTAATCGAACCAATTCATTACGGCTCATGGTGCGGAAGGAAAACATATAGAAGTTATCAGGATATAGTCATTGCCGAAAAGTTGTAATTTTTATCCGCAAATAGTCATAATCTTAGGGAAAATTGATACAGGAGTATTTTCTCTTTTAATTATATTTTCAGTGGCATGAGCATAGGTATAGTTATATTGAACTGGAACGGCTTAAAGGATACAATCGAATGTATTGAATCCTTGAAAAAACTGGCATATCCTAATGTTAAGATTTTTGTGGTAGATAATAAATCTTTAGATGATGAGGCTCAAAAGTTAGCAACTTATTACAACGGCCTCATTCAGGTGATTCCCCTAATAGAAAATATAGGTTTCTCCGGGGGCAATAATGCTGGAATAAAAGTTTCGCTGGAGCAAAAAACAGATTTTATTCTTATTCTAAATAATGATACCGTGGTTGAGCCCGATTTTCTGGAACCGTTAATAAAAAAGTTTGAGGATGATGAAAAGACCGGCATTGCCGCTCCTCAAATAAATTATTACAGCGAACCCGGCAGAATATGGAGTGATGGTGGGCGGATCAAAAAGTTTTTTGGTTCCGGATATGCATATTCCGATAAACTCGAAAACGAGTCGGATAAAAAAGATAAATCAGTTACATTTGTTTCCGGCTGCTGCATGCTCGTTAAAAAAGAAGTATTCCGGGAAATAGGATTGTTTGATGAGAACTTTTTCCTTTATGTGGAAGATACGGATTTCTGCTGCAGAGTTCTTAATGCCGGGTACAGAATTTATGTTGTGCCAAAATCAAAAATTTATCATAAAGTCGGAGCTTCAACTAAAAAAGATTTTTCAAGCTTTCCTTTATATTATACAACCAGGAACAGGTTATATTTTGCCAAAAAGAATTTTCCCGAAACTTATATTCTGACAATTCTCTATATTTTTTTTGCTATGCTGATTAAAAGCTTTGGCTGGTTTTTTTCGGGGAAAATGAAAAAAATACCAACAGTAAAAAAATCTTTTGAAGATTTTTTTAAGGGACATATGGGAAGAAGAGAAAATGAATATAGGCATTGACGCTCGCCTCCTAAATAAAAAAATCACCGGTATAAATCGTGTTTTATGGAATTTTATAAAGAATATTCCCCAATTCGACTCAAAAAATAGATATTTTTTATATAGCTATGACGATTCTGAGTTCAACGATAAATTCTACACTCATATAAAAATCCCAAGATCCAGATTCGCCCGCCAAATCTACGAGCACTACTGGCTTAACTTTAAGCTCCCCGGATTATTAGCCGAACAAAAAATAGATCTGTTTTTTACTCCTTACTTTCTTGTGCCATTAAAAAAAGAGAATTATAAAAATATAATTGTTATTCACGATGTAATGACCAAAGCATGTCGAAAGTATTTTACTTACCATTACAGGAAATATATGGATATAGTTGTTCCTGCGGCAATAAAAAGATCTGATGCAATTATTACAATTTCCGAATCATCTCGTCAGGATATATTGAAATATTATAATGTATACCCGGAAAAGGTTCATTGCATTCATTTATGGACTGATGAAAAGTACAAACCTTATAGTTTCAGTAAAGCTGAAAAAGAAAATTTCCTCAAAAAATTCGGTTTACCGGAAAAGTTTATACTTTTTGTTGGAGCAATTGAAGAAAGAAAAAATATAAGAGGAATTTTAAAAATATCTGATATGCTTCTCTCCAGAGGCCTGGATATAAAATTTGTTCTGATTGGGGAAAAGAGTTTCGGCTTTAAAGAGTTATATGAAGAAATTCTAAAACGAAAAACTAGGGTAATCTATTTGAATTATGTTAATGAACAGGATCTCCCGGTACTATATAGTTCTGCAGCAATATTCCTATTCCCTTCTTATTATGAGGGATTTGGGCTGCCACCCCTGGAAGCAATGAAGTGCGGAATACCTGTATTATCTTCCAATAATTCCTCTTTACCTGAAGTTGTCGGCGATGGGGGTATGCAGTTTAATGCAGGGGATTATGACTCCTTTGCAGAAAGTATAATTAAGTTGTTAAAAAATGAAGATTTCTATGCTTTAATGAGTGCCAAAGCCATTGAACAATCAAAAAAATTCACCCCGGAATCTCAGATGCCAAAATTGATGAGTTTATTCAATTCCATGTCTTGAAACAAAAATAATTCTAAAAACTTATTAAGTAATAGAAGTTTATAATTTAATTCACTTTAAATGCATTTATTGTTCGCGAATATATCTGAATATTACTATTTACTGAGTTTTTTAGTATACAAAAGCATAACAATAATATTTTTGCAAATATTGCTAATCTATAATCCATTCAATAAATTAAGATGTGAAAATTAACCTTCAATGGGGATAAATGGAAATGGTTCCGTTTATAATTTTTAGTTTTTTTCTCCAGTCTCTATTTTTTCTTCAAAAAAAATTTTACATCTGGGCGTCATTATTTTTTATAACATTAATTTATCCAGACCCCGTTAATTTATTCGGGCAGTCAGAATGGATAAAACAATACAGTGGAACTACGGATGATCTTTGGGGAGTTTACTGTACAGATACATTAACAGCCATTGCTGTGGGAGCAAATGGTACAATCATTCGCACCACGAACGGGGGTGTGAAATGGAATAGACAAAAAAGCCACACCTCCGTTCTCCTGTACGGGGTAACATTCGTTACCAGAAATAGAGGTTTTATTGTAGGATCGAAAGGTACTATCCTCCAAACGGAAAATGGCGGAGAAACCTGGGTCAGTAAACCCAGCGGCACAAATATCGACTTGCATTCTGTTTCGTTTGCTGATGAAAATACGGGAATGGCAGTGGGAGGAGAAGGAACATCTGCTCTTATTTTACGAACTGAGGATAGCGGCTTAACATGGTTTTTACAAACTATTCCTATAAACATACCTTTATGGGGCGTTTCATTAATTAACAAGGATACAGGTTTTGTAGTAGGAGAATGGAAACCAGGAGGTACAATTTTTTGTACTACAGACGGTGGAGTAAATTGGAACCCTCAATCTGCAGGATATTATACTGATAAAATGTACAATATAGATTTTATTAATGAAAACACCGGAATGGCTGTAGGATTATTTGGTACGGTTATAATAACCAACAATGGCGGTCAAACATGGTTTAATCTGGAAGTACCGCGTGCAGAGTACTTTGATGTCGCATTTATAGATAAAGAAAATATTATCGTGGTGGGGGACAAAATTATTTCTTCAACCGACGGAGGTGTAAATTGGAGTGAACACTCAAAATTTTCATATTCCCCCCTTTTAAGTGTTTCTGCCCTTGATAAATTGCATGCAATCGCTGTGGGCGAAAAAGGCACCATTCTTTCTGTCGGTAGCGCAGTTAATGAGCACCAGGATTGGGTTGAAATAAATTTGCCTGATGAAAAAAAAATTAGAACAGTTATATGCAGTAATGAAAAAATTTATGCCGGAACAGCTGACGGTGTTTTTGTTTCAACAGACTATGGATGCTTCTGGAATCAGATAAATACCGGACTTCTAAATGAAAATATAGTTGGTTTAACGGGGAGTGATAGCACTATATTTGTAATAACACAAGATGAAAACAATAAAATAGAGGTATACTTTTTAATAGGTCCCGGTTGTATGTGGAAAAAGATCAATATCCCTTCAACGATAAGTTCAAGCTATTGGTTGAAGCTCAGTACTATGGACTCTATATTTTTAATGGCCCATGATTATAATCTTTGGAATTCGACCGATAAAGGTCAAACTTGGGAGAATTTGATTAAAGGACCGTACGCAACAATCGATGTTTTAAAATATTTAAAGGAAATTGACAGACTGTTTATAAGCTTTTCTGAAGGGTGGCATGACAAAGATTTAACCGGGCATTATGTCAGTACATTGTATTCAGCGGATAAAGGAGAAACCTGGAATACAATAGAGGACCTCTCTCATGGCTGGTTAATTGATGAAATAAAATACGTGTCTGAAAATAAATTACTTGCATTGGGTCCATGGAAAGGGATGCTTGCATCTTCAGATTCCGGCAGTACCTGGATTTCTGCGGATAATGAATTAAAAGCAAAATCTATTACCTCAGTAACAAACTATGATACTATATTAATAGCATCTGTCGATAGTGAAATATACATCTCCAGGGATGAAGGTGTTCATTGGATATTGTATGTGTCCAATATAGGTTCAGCTCTTTCATTTGTGAATGGGGATTACGGCTTTTCTTTTTCCAGATATAGCGGAACATTATTCAGGATTCCTATTGAGTTATTGACAGATACTGCTTATCAAAACCAGGATCAGGAGCCGGAGCAGGAGCCGGGAAACGAAAATAATTTTAGATATTTTCTCAAACAGAATTATCCCAATCCTTTTAATTCTTCAACAATGATTACCTATGAAATTCCTTATCCCAGATTAGTTACACTAAAAATATATGATGTTCTTGGCAGAGAAATAGAAACTCTGGTAAATGAGGAAAAAACTCCCGGTAGATACAAAGCAGAATTTAACGGCTCAAATCTATCTAGCC
>JBLNGL010000534.1:0-5208 GCA_050264735.1 Ignavibacteria bacterium
TGATAAAAGTAAAACCGGAATATGAAGAAAGATATATAATTCTTCATAGGCACACATTTCCAGGCGTTCTGGATAGAATAAGAAAATCAAATATCAGGAACTATTCTATTTTTCTTCTAAACGGGATCCTCTTTTCTTATTATGAATATGTCGGAAATGATTATGATGCCGATATGAAAGCAATTGCCGACACGGTTACAAGAGACTGGTGGAAACTGACCGACCCGATGCAGGAGCCTTTGCCGGCCAGGAAAGAAGGCGAATGGTGGGCAGAAATGGAACAGTTGCTTTGTCTTGATAAAAAGGCAAAAGAATCTTCCGCCGCTCAGCGGATTGCTATAACTGCAGAAGTCATCCCGGGAAAAGAAGGAAAATTAAAAGAACTTTGTAAAAATTTCCCGGCTGAACTGGAATCCGAAACCAACAAAGAAGGTTTCCAGAATGCCAATATGTATCTGAAAGACGGAAAGATTTATTACTACTATGAATATACCGGAAATGATATAAGAAAATCGATGAATGAATTGAGCAGAAATAATGTTTTTACAAATTTCAATGATGAGATGAATAAATTGCTGGTCAGGAAACAGAACGGTTACTGGGACTTCATGCGGGAAGTTTTTTATTCAAACTAAATTCCTACAGGATAAATTTTAAATGGGAATATCTTCTGTCGATTATTTAACTATCATTATTTACCTGGTAGGAATTGTCGGGTTAGGAATATGGGCCGGTTTCAGGAGAAGAAAAGGCGGAGAAGGCACTCACTATTTTTTAGCGGGAAATACTCTCACCTGGCCGGTAATCGGCCTGGCGATGTTCGCGGCAAATATATCTACGGTTCACCTTGTCAGTCTTGCCGAGTCTGCATATAAGTACGGACTAATTTACGGCAATTTTGAATGGATGGCAGGATTTGTTCTGATCCTGCTTTCACTCTTTTTTGCACCTCTTTATCTGCGGTCCAGGGTTCCTACTTTACCTGATTACCTTGAACGCCGTTTTAACAGGAATTGCCGCGACTGGCTTGCTGCAATTTCAATTATTTCCGCTGTAGTGATTCATATCGGTGTTGCGCTTTATACAGCGGCTTGGGTCCTCAGAGGAATAATCGGGATCCCGCCTGATGCACAAATATTAGGAATAGATTCTTTAATGTTTTTTATTATCACACTCGGCCTCCTTACAGGAATTTATACAATGCTCGGCGGACTGCTTGCTGTTGTCTGGACAGAAAGTGTTCAGACCATTCTGCTTCTTATCGGAGCAGTTGTTATTACTCTTGTGGGATTTATTAAGATCGGCGGATGGGAAATTTTAACTCAAACACTGCAGACCGAGCCGCATCCTATGTCGAAGATTCCCGGCTCAGGAATCAACTGGGGTACATCTGATTTTTTAAGTATGCTGCGCAGTTCGGAAGATCCTTCCGGACTGCCCTGGTATTCAATCCTCTTAGGCTACCCTGTTCTGGGAATCTGGTATTGGTGCTGCGACCAGACAATTGTTCAGCGTGTACTTGCAGCTAAAGATGAAAAACAGGCAAGATTAGGTCCCCTCTTCTGTGCATTCCTAAAAATTCTTCCCGTTTTCTTTTTTGTACTTCCCGGGATTATCTGCGTTGCACTTGTTCAGAATGATTACTTCAGCGGGGAAGCTCCGCAATCTGCTGCCGATACTTACACTTTTATGATAACTCATATGCTTCCGGTGGGACTTAAAGGCTTGATTGCCGCCGCTTTGTTAGCAGCTGCAATGCAGACATGTTCAGCAGCATTGAACTCAACGGCTACACTATTTTCATATGATATTGTTAAACGCTGGAAGCCCCTTATATCCGATCACAAACTTGTGTTTATCGGGAAAATAACCACCATTGCAGCAACAATAATTGCAATTATTCTTTCCCCGATTTTCGGCCATTACAGTACAATTATTGAAGGCTTGAATAAGCTGATATCCTACATTGCTCCGCCGATTACCGCAGTATTTCTTTTCGGAGTATTCTGGAAAAAAGCTTCAGGAAAAGCAGCTTTCATTACATTAACATCGGGTGCTGTTCTTGGCCTGGTGATTTTCTTTCTCGATTGGAATGGAATATTTGTAAGTAACTTCATGATGACTGCGTTTTATCTCCTTCTTCTTTGCTGCCTGATTATGATAATTTCTTCTTACGTGTTTCCTGAGCCTTTAAAAGAAGAAGCAAAAATTTTAGTCTGGGAAAATTGGAAAGAACCGCTGAAAGGAGAAGCAAAAGGATTTGCATTAGGGAATTATAAAGTTCTTTCGGCGGTTGTTTTTTTCACTTTTATTGTTCTATACTTCATTTTTAGATGAGATAAATTCAAACTAAAATTTAAAATAGTTAAAAAATAATTTAATACATGAAAAATTTAAAAAACATTATCCGTGATCTCCGTAATGAAATTGTTGAAGCAGGAAGAAGAGCATATATAAAAGGTTTTGCTGCTTCAAACGACGGGAATATAAGTGCAAGAATCAGCAAAGAGAAAATTTTAATTACCCCCAGCGGAATCAGTAAAGGTTTTATGAAGCCGGGAGATTTGATTATAATCGATTTGGAAGGAAGAAAAATAAGAGGAACCAAAATCCCCTCTTCCGAATCATATATGCATCTGCAGATTTACAAAAACAGGCCCGATGTAAACGGCATCTGCCATTTTCATCCGCCGTATGCAACGGCATTTGCAGTTGCAGGGATTCCGCTGGATAATAAGATATTGCCGGAGGTTATAATTACTCTCGGTTCTGTTCCGCTGGTTGAGTATGCTGCAACAGGAACACCTGGGCTTTATGAAAAAATTTCCGCATATATAAATGATTACGACGCATTCCTGCTGGCAAATCACGGCGCGCTAACCCTGGGGAAAGGCGTTTTAAATGCATACTACAAAATGGAAACGCTTGAGCATGCCGCAAATATCCAGTTTCTTGCTCATCAGCTTGGAAAAGTAAAGAAGCTTTCGGAGGAGCAGATAAATGAATTAATTGGTTTTAGAGGAAAATTCGGGATCAGAAAAGATTTAGGTTTTGATCAAACTAAGAAAACAAAGGATTAAATATTTTTTAGAGAATAAAAAATGAAGAGGAGAGATTTACATCGAATGGAATTCATTGCAGTTAATATTTTATGAATAGAAGCAAAGTATTTGTTACAGGCTGCTTTGATATGCTGCATAGCGGCCATATTGCTTTTTTAAAAGAAGCGGCGGGTTACGGTGAGGTTTATGTAGGACTAGGTTCTGACGCAAATGTATATAATTTAAAAGGGCGTTACCCGGTTAACTCGCAGGCAGAAAGAAAATATGTGCTTGAAGCTCTTTCATGCGTTAAGGAGTGCCATATAAATTCAGGATGGGGTATAATGGATTTTGAAAATGAACTGCAATTAATAAAGCCTGATTACTTTATTGTAAACGAAGATGGGAATTCACCTGCAAAAGAAGAACTGGCAAATAAATACGGTTTTAAATATTTAGTATTAAAAAGAATTCCTCATGACGGTCTCCCCGTGCGATCAACTACATCACTAAGAACGGAATGCAGGATACCATACCGCATCGACCTCGCCGGTGGCTGGCTGGATCAGCCTTTTGTCAGCATTTATCAGCCAGGACCGGTATTAACCATTTCTATTGAACCGGTAGTTGAATTTAATGAACGAAGCGGAATGGCTACCAGCACCAGGAGAAAAGCAGTCGAGCTTTGGACGAATGATATACCGGGGGGCAATAAAGAGCTTCAGGCAAAAATTTTGTTCAGCTATGAAAATCCTCCGGGGACAAAAATAATTGCAGGCTCACAGGATGCAATCGGAATTGTAATTCCCGGTCTGAACAAGCTTGATTACAATAATAATTACTGGCCTTCAAAAATTACTTCAGTTTACGATGAAGAGATTCTGCTGTGGCTGGAAAACCATTTGTATATGATTACTCTTGAACCGCGCGAACAAACATATAATGTCCTTAATGAAAAATTTGTTAATTTGGAGAATGCAAAAAAATTAGCCGATGCTGCAGAGAACTGCTGGAATTCAATTCTGGCAAAAAATCTAAAAAGGTTCGGCAAGTACTTTAAAGAATCTTTCGAAGCACAAACACTAATATTCCCTAGTATGATAAATTCTGAGATTAAAAATATTATAGAGAAATACAAGGATAAAGCAATCGGCTGGAAGCTTTCAGGTGCCGGCGGTGGCGGTTACTTGATTCTTGTCTCTGAAAAAAAGATTGAAGGGGCAATGCAGATAAAAATAAGAAGGAGAGAGTAAGCAAACCTATATTTTACTTTTGGAGTAATGGAATATTGGAATAATGGAGTAGTCGAATTTATTTCATTAAAATTAATTTCTTCGTTTCTGTAAAATTACCGGCCTGAAGACGATAGAAATAAATTCCGCTTGCATAATTCTCTGCATTCCAGATCCGTTTATAGCTTCCTGCCGAAAGTTCTCCCGATACAATTGTTGCAATTTCCTTTCCCAATAGATCATATATCTTTAATGTTATAAAAGATTCAGCTGGAATACTGAACGAAATCGTTGTTGAAGGGTTGAACGGATTGGGATAGTTTTGAGCCAGTAGGAATTGAGTTGGAATTTTATTTTCAACTTTTCCAACATCTGTAATTTCTGAAAGAGGACGGCGCCAGACACCACTGCCATCAGTTCCGACAAAGAGATACTTATTATTTAATACTACTGCCGGAATACCATAATTCAACAAACCTGTATTAATCGTATTCCAATTTTCACCTTGATTAGATGATAGGAATATACCATGATCAGTTCCGGCAAATATATTCTTATCACTAACAACGATAGAGAAAACCCAGTTGTCGGTTAATCCGGAATTTATTAGAGACCAATTATTTCCTACTTCTTTGAAATGAAATATGCCATGTTCGGTTCCAGCGAAAAAATTGCTATCTTTAATTTCGATAGACCATACAGTCGACTTAATAATATCAGATCTTAAATTCCCCCAGCTATTTCCATTGTTAGTAGAAATAGAAATACCGTCATTAGTTCCAGCTATAATACTATTTTCATGATTCCCAATTGCCATAACCCAATTATTGGTCAATCCATATGCATTCCAACTTTCACCATTGTTACTAGAAGTAAATATACCATTACCAAAAGTCCCTGCAAATAAATTATTATCTATTACTTTGAGAACCTGT
>JBLNGL010000535.1:0-3243 GCA_050264735.1 Ignavibacteria bacterium
CTGCAGTAATAAAACAGATGGTGCACGACTTAAAATACGGGATTGAAATTATACAGTGTCCTATAGTCAGGGAAAAAGACGGATTGGCACTCAGCTCCAGGAACATTTATCTTACCGGGGAAGAGAGAAAAAAAGCACTTCTGCTCTTCAAATCTTTAAATGAAACCAGGCAAATGATTGAGACCGGCGAAAGAGATGCAAAAAAAATAATAAAGAATATCGGGGCGCTCTTCCTTGTAGAAAAAAATATTCATTTAAATTATGTAAGCATTGTCGATGAAAAATTCAACGTAATTGAAAGACTGGAAGAGGGAATCTGGTATTATGTTGTTATTGCCGCTAAAATCGGGAAAACAAGATTAATCGACAATATAAAAATAAAAATTTAGTTTTATAAACTTTTCAGTTTCCTGCTCACCGCATTTATACCAATCACGACAAGGGCCTTTTCATAATCAAAATCAAAATCCAGGTAAGGAATTATCTTTTCCGAATTTCCGCCTGTTGCGAATATCTTTATCTCCTCTGCTTTTTTCTTTATCAAATAATTTCGAAGCATATCTATTAAACCTGCATGGGAATTAATTATCCCGGAGGCGATTGAGGAGTTCGTGCTTGTTCCTATAAAATTTTTATAATCTCTTTCCGATGCAGATGGAAGCTGATCCGTATTTTTCTGAAGAGAGCTAAACATCATTTCTATTCCGGGTAAAATCATACCCCCGATAAATTCGTACGGCATTTTCAGGATGTTTATGGTTGTTGCAGTCCCGAAATCTATAATTAAGACGTAATTGTTTTTTTTGTTTATAAACTTTGGAAATTTGGTTTGTAAGATTTCATACGCACCTTCTCCGGAACAAATTCTATCAATCCCTAAGGTATCTAATGTTTCATAATTCAGTTTAATGCTGAAAGGAGAACTCTTATCAATTACGTAGGGCTGTACCCCTGATATTTTTTTTATTTCCTGTGATAAAACTGGATTTTTATAAGGCACTACAGATGAAATTCCGGCAGATTCAAATTTTTTATTTTTAATGCTGTTAAGAAAGGAGTTTTCATCTTTAGAAGAATTGAATTCAATTAATTCATCATCTTCAAAGAGAGCATATTTAATTCTGGAGTTTCCTATGTCGCATGCAAGAAACATTTATCTCAGGCTCACATCGCCGAAGTGAATTTTTTCAATCTTACCCTTTGATTTAAGGAGCAGATATCCTTCTTCATCAACATCTTCGAATATTCCGTATTTTATATTTTCCCCTTCGGTCACGGCAATTTTTTCGCCGATCATTCGGCATTTCAATCTCCAGTCCTCCAAAATTTCTGCGGGATTATTTTCAAGCTTTAATAAATGCTCTTCGAAAATGTTCAGGATTTCGGCAAGCGTTCGTTCCCTATCTGCAGGGCGTCCGTTTAATTCTACTCTTACCGAGGTCGGTACTATTGCAAAGTTTCCCTGGAATGAAGTCTGATTAATATTTATCCCGATTCCGATTACCAGCTTTTCCAGTTTATTTCCCAGAGAAGTTGATTCAAGTAAAATACCTGCCACTTTTTTCCCATTGATCAATACATCATTAGGCCATTTTAAAACAGTTTTAAGCTGATAAAGATTTTCTATTGCAAGAGCAACGGATAAGGAAGAACAGAAGTTTATCAGATTAAAATTATTGTTGAGATATTTTTTGCTGTTTATAAGGATGGAAAAAGTCAAATTCTGATCTTTAGCGCTGTACCAGACCTTCTCATTTCTCCCGCGCCCTTTTGATTGCTTTTCAGCTAAGATAACTGTTCCGTTAGTATTAAATTTATTTGATTTATTCAGAAGAAATAAATTGGTTGAATCAATTTCATCAGTATAAATAAAATGTCTTCCGATAAAATCGGTGTCAAGTTTTATATCGAAAACTTCAATGTTAAACATAGCCATCCGTTTTTTCAAAAATACAGATTTATTTGACAACTGTCATACTATTTGTCCTTTTATTGACAATTAGTCTGAATATGTATGACATCATTGCTTTTATAACCAAGACAAGGATAAATTCTACAAGTTCTTTTTATTCAATAGTTTACAGCTTATTTTCTATGATGGCATAATATTAGTTCGTATTGCAAAACCACAAATTTCAAAAACTGCGGTAGTATACCGCCTGAAAAAAATAAAGGAGTAACAATAATGGGAAAAATAATTGGAATAGATTTAGGTACAACTAACTCTTGCGTAGCTGTAATGGAAGGAAACGAGCCGGTTGTAATACCAAATTCGGAAGGAGGGAGAACTACTCCGTCGGTTGTTGCTTTTACAAAAACAGGTGAAAGGCTTGTTGGTCAGCCCGCTAAAAGACAAGCAATCACAAATCCTAAGAATACAATTTTTTCAATTAAAAGATTTATGGGCCGGATGGTAAACGAAGTACAGCAGGAAATGACAGAAATCCCTTATGAAGTGGTGCCGGGCGACAGCAATTCGGCGCGCGTTAAAATTGCCGATAGGATTTACTCTCCTCCGGAAATCAGCGCTATGATTTTACAGAAAATGAAAAAGACTGCCGAAGATTATCTTGGTCAGGAAGTGAACGAAGCGGTCATTACTGTACCGGCATATTTTAATGATGCTCAGAGACAGGCAACAAAAGATGCCGGCGAAATAGCAGGATTAAAAGTGAAAAGAATTATTAATGAACCTACTGCTGCGGCTCTTGCATACGGGTTAGATAAGAAAGCTAAAGACGAATTGGTGGCGGTATACGATTTAGGAGGAGGTACTTTCGATATTTCCATCCTTCAGCTTGGAGAAGGTGTTTTTGAGGTGAAGGCTACCAACGGGAATACACATCTTGGCGGCGACGACTTCGACCAGCGTTTAATTAATTATCTGGCGGATGAATTCCAGAAACAGGAAGGTGTTGATCTGAGAAAAGATCCGATGGCATTGCAGCGGTTAAAAGAAGCTGCTGAAAAAGCAAAGATAGAATTATCTTCTTCTCTTCAGACCGACGTTAATCTTCCCTTTATTACTGCAACTCAAGAAGGTCCGAAGCACTTAAATGTAACTCTCTCCAGATCAAAATTCGAACAGCTTATTGATGACCTTGTTGAAAAAACAAAAGAGCCTTCAATACAGTGAATAAAAGATGCGGGATTATCCGCTTCTCAAATCGATGAAGTTATTCTCGTGGGCGGTTCAACCAGAATTCCGATGGTTCAGGATCTGGTAAAAAAGTTATTCGAAAG
>JBLNGL010000536.1:0-2899 GCA_050264735.1 Ignavibacteria bacterium
GATAGGATCTTAATCGTAATCGTGCTCTTAATCGTAATCGATCCCTTATACTTCCATCTTTTTCGGCAAGATTATGTGTAAGATTACGATTACGAATTGCGTATATCAGTATCCCAGGTATTAGATTAAGTTATCGGTATCAAGTATCAAGAATTTTTAAAAAGGAAATTTCAAATCATTACAAATTATGATCCCGCTAAAAGGCGGTGACATCTTTAGCCGGATACCGGTCTTTGCATAATTCAATTTAAGATTTTCTCATATTTTTTTCAATTAAAAACCTTGACGAGGAATTTAAGTAAATATTATCTTTTGACTCTTTTATTTATAATTCCCCATAGTTACAGCCCAAAAGACAACGGAACTAAAAATTTAGGCTTTTATCTGCCCGAAGAAAATACAATTGGAACAACAACCCGGGAATTTGAAGACAGAACGCGAAGCAACTGGCTGGGGACTGGACCGAGACCTGTGCGTGTAATTATCTGGTATCCAAGCGACAGCGGAGGTGTAAAAGAATTAGTTGATGACGAAGATGCAAAAGTTACCTACTTGAAGGATGGAAAAATATCCGCTCATTCCGCGAAATATCCGCTTATTCTAATATCGCCCGGGTCAGGGCAAAATGCATTAAGCATGCGCTGGCTGGGATATTATCTTTCCTCGCATGGATATATCACCATAGCAATCAGCCACAACGGAACGGCTGAAGAAGAGAGGCAAAAAGGTCCGATGACCTTAACTGACTTCTGCATCTGGGAAAGACCTAAAGATTTATCTGTTGTTTTAAACAGCATAATGTCGGATTCTGTCTTTGCAGAAAGAATTGATGTTAATCGTATTGGTGCGGCAGGTTTTTCATTAGGAGGAGCCGTTGCAATATGGACAGCCGGGGCCCGGCTTAATTTGGATTCTCTTCATAAAAACGCTCCCCCGCCTCCTCCTCAGCTTATGCCTTCTATAAACAGATACATTGAATTGTCAAAAACTGATACTATAATTCAAAAATCTTTAAAACGTGCAGAGAAATCATTTAAAGATGATCGGATAAAAGCTGTTTTTGCATTAGCCCCGGCAGTTGGCTATGGATTTACCAAAAAAGGTTTAAGTAAAATTGATGTACCGGTAAGGATTGTAGTCGGAGATAAAGATATAATTGCACCAGCCGATAATAATGCAAAACGGTATTCACAGTATATCAAAAATGCAGAGATGATTACATTACCGGGAGAATTGGGGCATTATACAAAAGAAATACCTGAAGAACAGCGCGCAAAAGAGTTGAAAGAAGTATCAAAGCTGGCATCAGAATTCTTTCATAAATACTTAGGCTCTCAAAAATAAAATGGGATAAAAAAAAATTTTTATCGAAAAATTAAATATGACGAATTTTTCAAATAAAATGGATTTAAACAGATTATAACAATGATTCTAATGAAGGAATAATATGAATAAAGAAATAATTGAAGCAGTCAATAAGCTTTTTATTGCGGTTGACAACAGAGATTGGGAATTAGTAAAAATATTATTCGATGATACTGTTTTGCTTGATTATACCTCAATGGCAGGAGGCGAACCGGCAAATCTGACTCCAGGCCAAATCATTGATTCATGGAAAGGATTGCTCCCCGGATTTGATAAAACTCATCATCAGCTCGGGAATTATTTAGTCGAGACAGATTCACAAAAAGCAAAAGTCTTTTGTTATGGTTTAGCCGCGCATTATTTGGTAAATGAGTCAAAGAATAATATTTGGACAGTAGTCGGCAGCTATGATTTTGAGCTTAAACATGTGAATAATTATTGGCGGATTTCAAAAATGAAATTCAATTTGAAATATATTGATGGGAACAATGATTTACCCCGAATAGCTCAAGAAAAGATTAAAAAAATTAATTAATGGATATATATAAATATCAAAAATAAATGATAAAAGATTTAGAGTTTCTGACTGCCACTTCCATCTTTTTACTAAAAGAGAGAATACAGGAAGTTGCATCTCTTTCGTTTAAAAGCTAATTTTTTATTGAAATTATTTTTACTCCCCTAAGATCAGCAAAACGGCGGGGGTAATGCTAAAGAATATGCGGGATTAAGGCATTGCCGGATTTTAACATTTTAAGAAGACTTTAAAATTATCACAAACTGCTTAGTCAACTGCATGTTTGTCTTTAAAATGAAAGCGAAAATATGATTTATAAATCCGTGCTTATCTTAGAATTTTTTTTATTTATACTTCAATCTTCCTTTGCTCAGCAACTTTGTAAAGTAAGCGGACTGATTTTCGATGCATCAACAAAAGCTCCCATTTCGAATGTTAATATTGTTGTTAGGGGAACTACTATGGGAACAACTACGGATTCTTCAGGTTATTTTCAAATTGATTTAACAATTGATCAGAAATATATAATTGCTTTTCAGCATCTTGCATACAATAAGGTAATCAGGGAATTATCTTTGGGAAAAGATAAAGAAATTGTATTAAGAGTATATCTTAAAGAAAGTGAAATAGAACTGCCTGAGGTTACCGTAACAAACGAAAAATCGGCAGACGATAAAAGAGCATATTGGATTATGGACGGGGCAGAGTTTGAGCACCACGGCGAGAAGGATCTCGAGAAAGCATTAATCTATTTCTTTCCGGATATTATAAAGCCCATGCTAGATCGCATAAGGAATGAGAATAATGATTTTACACTATATGTAAATGGTGAATGGGAAGATAAATGCGTCTTGATGAAATAGATCCCTTCAGCATCAAATATATTAAGATATGGAAAGCGCTCGGAGGGATTGATTATGCTCCTCTCGATATGCCGCTCAGAGTTGGTAATTATGTAGTACTGATTGTAACGAAATAAATCCGCAAAGAGAAAGAAAAAGGGAGTTATAAAATGAA
>JBLNGL010000537.1:0-4362 GCA_050264735.1 Ignavibacteria bacterium
CTTAGATAATCCAGGAAAAAATTTATTTTCTTCTGTGCAATATTCTTATGATCTTTCTGCTGAAAGTAAAGCTTGCCGACTATTTTGACGAATTCAAGCGTGGTATTTTTCAGAGGAGTAATAACCGGAATAACTCTTTGCTTTCTTTTACCCTGAAAAATTATATAAACAATAATTGAAATAATTAAAATATAGTAAGCCCATTTAAGCGGCTCCCTGCTCAAGATATATTTTAAAGGAGTTCTTACCATGGATTTATTTACCTTGTAATATTCATCCCAGAGGATCTCCAGGCCGGATGGAAGATAGGATAAAGTTTTGTATGCATAATCGGAATTAACAGAATCGAGAAGAGTAAAATTGGTGAATGCTTCCGGTATAGTACTTAAATAAAAATATCCGTCTCCGAAAGAAGTTCGTATAAAATTTGCTTTATTGTCTTTGTTAATTCCTAATACAACGGAGTTTAAGGTATCGTATTCGTAAAAATAGAATTCAAATTGCGACTTCTTAATTTGATAAGAGCTTTCATTTCTTAATGAATCCGAATAAAAATTTATTTCAACCGAATCTGAATTTGTAAATCTTATACTTGTATTTACTTTTAGGGAATCAAAAAGCTTTCCCCTTAAATAATTTGCAGATACGAAAACATAATTTCCTCTTTCCACGTAGTTTAATAATTCACGGGAATCGAGCTCATCAGGCGAAAATTCATCATTTAAAAAGATATATCCGGAATTTCTGTGTTCCAATTCGTATAAATTATTGTAGGCAGGGTAATAGACTGGGGTGATTTTATTTTCAGGAAATATTTCCGGAAGTATTCTGTAAAGAATATAGCTTCCGTTCGGTATTTTATCTTCGTTCGAAAAGCTTAATGACCAATCAATCTCCTTGGGGGATGAAATTTTAAATATTACCAGCAGCAGAATAGTAAATCCTAAAACAAAAAAATACCTTGAATATTTCATCATTTTGATGTTTCCACCATGCTGTAAAAATTCCTAAAATTTTTCTGTATTTCATAAAAAGAAGATTCCTCGAGCGGATAATCTCCATACCAAATCCATTCAAAAATCGACGTTAGTTCTTGGAATGATTTCTTTAGTTCGGCATTTAGAATTTCATATATATACTGTTTATTGGTTTTGTTTATTTGCCAATCTATTAATTTATTATCGGACAGCAGCTTTAAGCTTTTTAGATAATGATACCGAGCTGCTATTTTAAATTCTTTATTAATTAAAGATGAAGAAATAAGCGCATCAAAATCGATTTTATTAATATCTTCGCACGTTTCCCTGAAAGTAGTAAAGTCTGCATCCTTAGTCCCGTAAACAATATTGCCGAGTTTGTTCTTGCTTAAAATAATTGTTACAATTAACAGAGCTGCGGCGGCAATAAAGTATGATAAATATTCCTGGAATATACCGAACCCTTTGGATTGAATTAATTTCATAATCTGCTCATTTATCCAAGCGGAAAGAAGCTCTAATAAATTTGACGGACCTTCAGCTTCGGTATAGTTGAATTCTTTATCCTTCTTGAATTTATTCATCGATTCTTCGGAAGGTCTTCGCAGAGTGTAAGTTTCAGGGTTGACATCAAAATCTTCTTCCGAAGGATAGATTGTATCCTCATAGTAAAAATCATCTTCGTTTACGGCAGCCCCGGGTGAACTCGGCTGCGGCTTGGCTGCTTCGCCGGAGCTTTGAGGAAAAGAATTGCAGAAGAAAACGATAAAAAATACTGCAGCAAATTTCAATATTGATTCTGCCCTTTTATATAGTTTCAAGTTTTTGCAGAAGACCGACTGCTTCTTTTTTTTCAACGAGGCTGAAATAATGAAATGTGATACCGATAATCGGAATGCAGTAAAACAGATAACTAACCGATGAGATTATAGAAGTAATTATTAGTACTGTGCTGTCTAAGTCCGGCTTTCCGGAAGTACTGTGCAAAAACCCTATAAACATTGCAATATACTGCGGGATTGCGAAGATAAACGAGAAGAAATATTCAATTACGCTTAAAATTAGAAGCAGGGCAAAAGTAAACCACCAATTTCCCGAAATTAATTTTCTGCAGCGGCTTACGGAATCAAAGAAGGGGAGTTTTTCTCTCATCCTTACCATAAAAATTATTGTTAATGCTACTGACAGATAAATACCGGGAATTATTAACAGCAGTGCAAAAACAGTAACGAAACCGGTTCCGATCGAAGTGAATAAAATCATTAAGAAATCTTCTTTGGTTCTGTCCCAGACATCATTGACACTGAAATCTGCTGAATCCTTTTCTATATAAAGATTAAGGCAGGAATAAGTAACGCCAATGATAAGCTGAAGAGTAATAAACATCAGCAGGAAAAAAATTATTGCAGTTGCAAGGAAATATTTATTGAAAGACATGCTTCCCTGATAGAAGCCCCCCGCTATTCCGGTTAAAATAATCCCGGGTCCTGCAATAAAGAGCAGCGAGAAAAACAATATTTTTAAATTCTGCCTGATGAACTCGAAAGTTGTATTTATGAGTTCCCCGAAATCCCTGATTTTTCTGAATTCAATTTTTTGATGCCGATCCATCTGCTTCCCCTTTTGAAATTTTTTTTGGGTAAAGTATTACATACCATAAAATAAATGAAAGTGAACCCCCGATGATTAATAAATTTATTAATAGAGGCATTTCAGTATGCCTTGTTACGAATGACTCTAAAAATCCGGCGGCAATAAATAGCGGAATCAGGCCTATAACCATTTTAACTCCGTCCCTTGCCCCGGTCACAAAAGAATGTCTTCTTGTAAATGTTCCTGGGAATAAAAAGCTTTTGCCCAGAAGAATTCCGGCTCCTCCGGCAATTACGATCGATGATATTTCCAATGTGCCGTGAATCCAAACGGTGAGCAGCGACTGTACGAGAACGTTATGCTGAAAGAAAAAATATTCAAATGCTCCGAGCATTACCCCGTTTGAAAATAAAAGATAGCCTGTACCGAAGGCAAAGAAAATTCCTGCAATGAATGCGAAGAAAGAAACCCGGATATTATTAAATGTAATTCCTAAAAACATATCCACTTCATTCATTTTCTTATATACAGCCATAGGATCTCCCTTCTCAATATTTTCTATGGTCATATTTACGTAGGAATCGCCTAGAATCAAGCGGATAAACTTAGTATCATTTGCAGTAGAAATCGTCCCGATTAAAAAAGATATGAAAAAAATTGCAAATGAAATTTGAAGTACATCTTTGTGTTTATAAAACAATACCGGAAGATCGTGCCTCCAGAAAGTTATAATCTTTGTTTTCTCTTCTTTCTTATTTTTATAGATTTTTTGATGGGCATTTGCAGCGAGAGAATTCAGGTATGCTGAAGATTTGCTTCCCGGATAAAATGTTCTGGCATAAGATAAATCATCCGTCAATTGAACAAGCAGTTCCGCGAGAGAATCGGGTTCCTTCGGTCCCTTCTCGTTCAGAAGGAGTTCAAACTTTTTCCATTTATCCGCATTCTTTTTTAGAAAAGCCGCTTCACGCACTTTAATTGAGAAATTTATATTGTGAAAAAATAAAAAATACTTTTATTGATTTAAAATTGATAATTAAAAAAGAAAATTATATTAAATCCGAATAAAGGTCTGATGCCTAACAATAAAATTCAGTGCTGAAGATATCCCCCTAAAGAAGAAATTATACTCGATAGGAGTAATCCGTAATTTATTATTTCGTTTTTCTTTTTAATGTATAAGTGAGAAAACCTATAGTTCCGGCAATTAAAAGTCCTGTAACTAAAGAGGTAAAAATTACACTTTGTCTGTTATTCGTATTTCTTATAATGTTTGATTTCCTCTTTAAAACAGGTTCATTTCCGAACCAATCTGCAATATCAGCTTGATCATACAGTTTAATTAGCTCATTTGCTTCCATTTTTCACCTTTTTTCATAGAAACAATCGAAAATTATACCAATTTTACGAGTAAAGAATAAATAGTAAGTTAAAAGAATATTAGATTTTTATTTTGGATTTCGAGGTAATAAGAAGCTTTCTTAAAATCAAAAAATATATTGATTTGAATCGAAACATGAATTAGAAAGGGATTTCACGATTAGAAGACCAAAATCTTTTAAAACTTTTTTAAAAATAATAAACCCCGCATTTCTGCGGATTAAAAAACATTTTATCAAAAGTTAGAATTGAATTTTCTTTTTTGATTTGTTGACATAATCGAGCACTAAGGCACTAGCCACAAAAATAGAGGAATATGTACCAATAAGTATTCCGAAGAACAGTGTAAATGAAAAAGCTCTCAGAACTTCGCCTCCCAAAAATATAAGCACTAGAAGAGTCATTAATGTTG
>JBLNGL010000538.1:0-9588 GCA_050264735.1 Ignavibacteria bacterium
TGTAGTGATTACCTGCAAGACAGATGATATCCACAATTTTCCATTCAATTATGCCTGATTAAAAATTATGTCCGACAAATGCTGATATAAACCCGTAATTAGAAATTGAAATAAAATTCAGTGGACCGCCGCTGGTGATAGAAAGCGATTGATGATTTATATTGATCACATAGATGTTGGAAGAGAATGGGCTACGACAGAGAATCTCACGTCGGTGAATTATATAAAGGACTTGATGAAGCAATAGAAAAAGGATGGGTGATTGTATTGATGTTGGGAAATGATTAATCCCTTTTTTAAACTTAAAATTAATTTATTTCGGCGAGTAATTTTAGTATCTTTGTTATACTGGTGATTAACTGCCGGATAACGGTGGTCTGCGATTTATCAATTTAATTACTTATCAAAAAGTCATTACCAGGATTAAGTTTTAAATGGAATTTTGACATATAATTAGTTCATTTCCATTACTTAACGTAATTAAGGAGGAGCTATGCTCACTAAAAATCTCTATCCTCATTTCAAAAAAAATCAATACTTAATTGTATTGACCGCATTCCTCTCTGCCGGAATTGTATTATTTCATTCCTGCACAAGTAATGATGAAGGACAACAGACTGCCGGAAAATTAGACAGAACAGTTCTTCCAATTAAAGAACCAACTCCACCGACTTATACAGAACTTGATGCACGGGATGCAACTGCACCACCCAGGTTTGAAGTTAAAGCACCTGAAGGCGCACCAAATGTTGTTATCGTTTTGATTGATGATATCGGCTTTGGTCATTCGAGTGCATTTGGTGGACCGATTAATATCCCGACATTGGACAAGCTTGCAAGCAATGGATTACGTTACAATAGATTTCATACTACTGCACTTTGCTCACCAACACGTGTTGCATTATTGACAGGACGTAATCACCATATTAATAATGCCGGAGCTATAATGGAATTAGCAACAGGATTTCCCGGCAATACCGGTGTTCGTCCGAACAGTGTTACACCATTGGCAGAAATTTTACGTCAGAATGGATTCAGCACTGCTGCATTCGGGAAGTATCATGAAACAGCTCCTTGGGAAGTTTCTGTTTCAGGACCATACGACAGGTGGCCGACCCGTTCCGGGTTCGATAAATTTTATGGTTTCATCGGTGGAGAAACTAATCAGTGGGCCCCTGCTATTTTTGATGGTACTATAAGAGTTGAAACACCTGAAGATCCGAATTATCATTTTACTGATGATATGACAAACAAGGCGATTCAATTTATGCAGGCTCAGCAATCTCTCACCCCTGATAAACCATTCTATGTTTACTTTGCACCGGGTGCTACTCATGCACCGCATCATGTTCCGAAAGAATGGGCTGAAAAGTATAAAGGAAAATTTGATCATGGCTGGGATAAGTTAAGAGAAGAAACTTTTGCAAGACAAAAGAAAATGGGCATCATTCCACAAAACACCCAGCTGACAGAAAGACCAAAAGTAATTCCTGCATGGAATGATATGACTGCTGATCAGAAAAAACTTTTTGCAAGACAGATGGAAGTTTTTGCTGGTTTTGCTGAGCACACAGATCATAATGTTGGAAAATTAGTTCAATCGCTTGAAGATATGGGTGAGCTTGATAACACCATTTTCTTTTATATCGTGGGTGACAATGGTTCCAGTGCTGAGGGTGGACCTGAAGGAACATATAACGAAATGATGGCTTTAAACGGAATTGTTGGTAGCGCTTCACAAATGATGAATCATATTGATGACTGGGGAAGTCCGAATACATTTCCTCACTTTTCAATCGGCTGGGCACACGCCGGTAACACACCATTCCAGTGGGCAAAGCAGGTAGCATCCCACTTTGGTGGAACAAGAAACGGAATGGTCGTGCATTGGCCCGAAGGAATTAAATCCAAAAATGAAATCCGTTCGCAGTTTCATCATGTAATCGATGTTGCACCAACTGTGTTAGAAGCTTGTAAGCTTCCCGAACCAAAAATCGTAAATGGAATTGAACAATACCCGATGGATGGAGTTTCGATGATGTATACATTCGAAGGTGCAACAACAAAGGACAGGCGCACTACACAGTATTTTGAAATGTTCGGAAACCGTGCAATTTATCATGATGGCTGGGTTGCTGCCACGAGACATTCAATCCCCTGGTTAATGACACAACTGCCAAAATTCTCTGAAGACAAATGGGAATTGTATAACGTTAATGAAGATTTCAGCCAGGCAAATGATCTGGCATCTCAGCATCCCGAAAAGCTTAAAGAGCTCCAGGAATTATTTATGAAAGAAGCGGAAAAGTATCATGTGCTTCCTATTGATGACCGCCGGGCTGAAAGATTTGTTCCGTCGATTGCCGGAAGACCTGATCTTATGGGCAAACGTACTTTCCTTACAGTTTATGAAGGAATGACGGGAATAACGGAGAGTGCTTTCATCAATATTAAAAATAAAACTTACACTATTACCGCTGAAGTCGAATTAAAAAATCAAAATGAAAACGGGGTAATTATTTCTCAGGCAGGTCGTTTTGGCGGATGGGTTATTTATATGAAAAGTGGAAAAGTTCATCACGAATACAACTTCTTTGGTCTTGAAAGAACCAATATTTCATCTCGAAGTGCAGTAACTGCCGGTAAGCATACAATCAAGTATGAATTTATTTCAGATGGACCTAAGCCTGGTATGGGAGGAAAATCTATTTTGTATGTTGATGGGAATAAAGTTGCTGAAGGTTACGTTCCCAAGACGCAGCCATTTGCCTTCTCCGGCGATGAAGGTGCTGATGTCGGAGTCGATAATGAAACCAATGTATCCAACGATTATAAAGAAAGGCATAATAAATTTACAGGTAAAATTCACAAAGTTATTATCGATATTACTCCGATTAAAAGTTGAAAAGAAGTTACAGATAATCAATAATACACAAGCGCCCTACTCTTCAACTGAGAAGAGCACTTGTACTTTACTACTTATGAAAAGACTACTTACAATAACCGCTATTTTTGAAGGGATCACCGGACTTGCATTGCTGAGTATCCCATCCCTTTTTGTAATGCTTCTGCTGGGCGATAAGCTTGTTGAGCCCGGTGGAATAATGATTGGCCGGTTAGCCGGAGTCGCTTTGGTAACGCTTTCAATAATTTGTTGGTTTTATCAAAAAGTACCGGATGCTTCAGTAATTGTTAGAGCTATGTTGCTATACAATGTTGCTGCATCTGCATTATTAGTATATGCTTCGTTAATTGGATTTTCAGGTCTGGGTTTATGGCCGGCTATATTGTTGCATATTGGTTTGGCATTATGGTGTATTCAATCACTTAAAAAAAATAATTATTTCAACAATAAAGAAGTACAAAAATGAAAAAGTTCTATTTGGTCATGATTATTCTTTTAATTTCATCAGCCTCCCTTTTGGCACAGCATCAGGGAATAAGCATCGGTGGTAACGTCTACTTTCCAGTCGGCGACTGGGCAGAATTTGCAAGTACTGGATTTGGGGGTTCTGCAACATATGAGCATCCCTTAGACCGAAATATTCAAGGTGTTATTTATAGCGGCTACACAGTATTTTCCGGTGATGCAGAAGGAACCGATTGGACAATAGTCCCTCTGCTTGCAGGTGCAAAATTTTATTTTACTCCTAAACTGGATTGGTACGCTGCTGTTCTACTCGGTGCAAATTTCGTTACCGCTAAATCCGAAATATTGGGAGTAGAATACTCTGCATCTTCAACAGAGTTTGCCGGCAATGCAAACTTTGGCTATGAGATAAAAACAAGTGAAAAAGGTTCGGTCGATATTTCCGCAGGATTTGTTTACGTTAATGAACTCAGCTATTTCGGCATGAGGTTAGCATATATCTTCAGACTTTAATTTTTTTACAGCAGAAGAGTTACAGAAGCATCAAACTTTTTAACTCTTCTGCTTTTTAATTAATGACAATAATAAAAACTGAAAGGAACTCATAATGAAAAAATTATTTTTAATTGCTTTCTTACTCTCTCTCACAAGTGTATTTGCACAGGATGTTGATAGTTATATCGAGCTGCTTAAGACTGATGTAAAATCTGATAAGAAAGCTATAATTACAGAGGTTATGAATTTTGATGAAAAGCAGGCAGAAGTTTTCTGGCCAATATACCGTGAGTATGAATATGAACAGGATAAATTATCTGATAAACGAATTTCCAACATAAAAGATTTCGCAGCAAACTTCGATAGTCTGACAAATGAAAAAGCCAATCAGCTTATTGAACATGCTTTTGATTTTCAGGACGAGCGTTTAGATCTGAACAAAAAGTATTACAAAAAATTTGCTGAAGTATTAACGCCTATAGTTGCGGCAAAGTATATGCAGCTCGAATATGAGATACAAACAATTATCGATCTAAGTATTAATTCAAATTTACCGCTGGCAAAAAAACCCGGCAGTAAATAATATTTAACAGATTACCGGTTATCAGATCTATCACAGCCGGTGGTCGCTTATTTTATAGAATGAATACAATTGTAATAGTAATAATGTTTTTAATAGCGCAACCTCTGGTATTTGGACAGGAAAAAAGTGTTGATGAAACTAAACCTGATTCAACGGAAAGCAGAGCACTTTCAATTAATGCTTATCCTTATGTCTACTACACACCGGAAACAGAACTAGCATTTGGTGTTGGCGGAATAATGGTTTTTTATACTGCTGACGACACTGTAGTACGGCCGTCTAAAGTTGTGCTCGGAGGTTACTATTCTACAAAAGCGCAATACAAGGTGACTTTAGATCCTACGTTTTATTTTAATGACAATAAGATGGTTGGTGCCGGTGCTCTAATTGGCGGAGCTTTTGGAGGATCTGGTGAAGGAGCTGCAATCGCAGGAGGTTTGGCTGTATTAAGTGCAGGAAAAAAAATCATATTCAAATACCTGCAGGAACACTGGTTGATATACCTTTGAAAGCACCGCTGACTATTAAATAAAGTCGTTAACTATTTTAGGAACTTTTTGATAACAGCTTTTGTTTTATTTCTAGATTGATTAAATGCAAACCAATGATTGTACAATGAATAGTTAGCGCAGTCATAAAATGTTCTGCAGGGTCATGTTTTTTATTCCGTTAACCTTTTACTAAAATAATTTCATGCAGTTGGAGGAATTAAGATTTCCAAATTGGAAACAGGAAATCTGAAATAAAAAAGACAACAAACAAACTTATAACCTCTTGAATATAAGTTTTAATCAACTATTTTATATCAATCATTATTTTATTAGTACCGAATATATTAATACTTGATCATGAAAGACAAATTTTCCCGGATAGTCCTCAATGAAGTTTTAATGGAAAGTATGCCTGGCATTGCATACATCTTTACGAAAGATGGCCGTTTAGCTTCTTGGGGAAGCAGCGCGGCCTGGAAGATATTAGAATATACGGACGAGGAGATAAAAAATAAATTTGTAATGGAATTTATTGATGATGCGGATAAAGAAAGAGTTATGACAGCATTTCAGGAAGTCTTTAAAACAGGTTTTGTGCAGATAGAACATTTAGCGGTCGCAAAATCGGGGAAGAGAATACCGCTTCTGGCAAGGGCCACACCTGCTGTAATTGACGGTGAAGAATACCTTGTTGGTTTATCCATTGACATAAGTGAATTAGTTTCTGCAAGAGAAAGAATAAAAGGTCAGGTAGAAGAGATATCCAAATTAAATGAGCTGCTAAAAACTGAAAATATTTATTTAAAAGATCAGCTGGAAATTACCGGTCAATGGCATGAAATGATTGGGGAGAGCGAATCATTACAGTATGTTCAATATAAAATCAAACAGGTTGCTCCTACTGATGCTGCTGTTTTTATTGAAGGTGAAACCGGAACAGGCAAGGAATTAGTCGCCCGGGCAATTCACAAAGAGAGCAGAAGAAAAAATAAACCTTTCATAAAAGTTAATTGCGCTTCCATTCCTGAAAACCTTATTGAGAGTGAGCTATTTGGACATGAAAAAGGTGCGTTTACCGGTGCTGTCGAAAGGCGTATCGGCCGGTTTGAAATAGCTGATGGCGGAACAATTTTTTTAGATGAGATTGGCGAATTGCCGATGAATGTTCAGCCAAAATTGCTCCACATTTTACAACAAGGCGAGTTTGAAAGAATAGGGAGCTCCAAAACAATTAAAACCGATGTAAGAGTCATTTCTGCAACAAATAAAGTTCTCGAAGATGAAATTAAAAAAGGACAATTCCGTACTGATCTTTATTACAGGCTGAACGTATTCCCAATTTCAGTTTCCCCTTTGAGAGATAGAAAACCGGATATATTGCCCATAGCCGAATATTATAATAAAATCTATTCGGAAAAATTTAAGAAGCCGCTAAAATCATTTTCAACAATGTCGAAAAAACAGCTTATGAATTATTCCTGGCCGGGAAATATTCGTGAACTTGAAAATGTAATTGAAAGGGCTGTTATAACATCAGATAGCAGTGATTTGGAAGTTGAAGCGCTAAGTGATACAAATAATATTCTAGATGAAGAACTTCCCCTTGGAGAACTGGAGAAAAATTATATAATACAAATGCTTGAAAAAGCTAATTGGAAAGTCAGCGGGACAAATGGTGCCGCTTCTCGTCTTAAAATCCATCCCGAAACGCTTCGATCGAAGATGCGAAAGCTGGGAATTAATCGTAAAAATCAATTATAATAACTCATTATATTTAATGAGATTCATTGCATGTAATGATTGACCGAATTGACCTTCCTTCATTAATTAAAAAAAACGACATTATTCAAATCAATAGCTGTTTGGCAAGCTTGTTGGCTGTGTTGCAGCGCTAGGGCTAAACTATTTAACGTCCGTTTCAATTCAAAAATTCTTAAAGAAATTTGGAAACAGTAACCATTACTGCCGCAATAAATGAAAAGAAAAAAGTTGAATTTTATCAGACTATGGAGTCATTAAAAATATTAATAAAAAGTTATTGCAATAAGATTGATGCAGAAATTGATCAGGGTAATAATTTGGTAATCCGGATTACATTTAACAGTAAGGAAGAGATGGAACAAAATTTTTCAAATGCGGAGTTCAATATACTGAAGGGTTCGGTTAGAAGTTTGTGTGAAAATGTTAGAATTAACATTAATTAAATAAGCCATTCAGACTCAATACTATTGACGGCGAGTATTTTTCAACAATTATATTTAAATGAAAATTAAATGTTAGTAATTTTTATTTTATTATCTATTAATTATTAAAGGATCAACAAACATGAAAAAATTGTTAACCTTATTGCCGCTTTTCATTTTAGTGACTTTCTTTTTTGGGTGTAAGGAAGGTTCTGAAATGAAAGAGACAACTGGTGAGCTCGATAGAACAGTTCTGCCAATTAAAGAACCTGACAGACCAACATACAAAGAGCTTGATGCACGCAATGTTACCCCTCCGGCAAGGTTTGAAGTAAAAGCCCCGGAAGGTGCACCCAATGTTCTTGTAATTTTAATCGACGATATGGGTTTCGGAGTGTCCGAAACTTTCGGCGGCCCCATTACCACACCAACTATGGACAAACTTGCTCGAAATGGTTTGAAGTATACCCGTTTTCACACTACCGCACTTTGTTCACCAACCCGAGTTGCTTTGCTTACCGGTTATAACCATCACAGCAACAATATGGGTGCTATTACAGAAGCGGCTACCACTTTTCCCGGAAATACAGGCGTGAGGCCTCAAACGATTACTCCAATGGCAGAAGTATTAAGACAGAATGGATACAATACGGCAGCCTTCGGAAAATATCACGAAACTCCGCCCTGGGAAATCTCAAATTCAGGTCCACAGGATCGCTGGCCGACGCGTTCAGGATTTGAGAAATTTTATGGTTTCATAGGCGGCGAAACCAATCAATGGGCTCCGCTTATTTATGACGGTGTCACACTGGTTGAGACTCCTGAAGATCCTGATTATCACTTTACTGCCGACATGACCAACCAGGCAATTTCCTGGGTACGTTACCAGAAGGCTTTATCACCTGACAAACCTTTCTTTATGTATTATGCCCCGGGAGCTACACACGCTCCGCACCATGTTCCGAAAGAGTGGATTGAAAAATATAAAGGGAAATTTGACCAGGGTTGGGATAAAATTCGTGAATGGACTTTGGAACGCCAGAAAAAATTAGGTATCATACCGGAGAACACTAAGCTTGCACCAAAACCAAAAGATATCAAAGACTGGGATAGACTTTCTGCAGACGAAAAGAAATTGTTTGCACGTCAAATGGAAGTGTATGCCGGTTTTGCTGAACATACAGATTATGAAGTTGGAAGACTTATTTCTTCCATAGAGAAAATAGGTATGATAGATAATACCATAATTATATTTATTGCCGGTGATAACGGTGCCAGCGCCGAAGGACAAATGAATGGTATGTTCAGTGAAATGACCTATTTTAGCGGTGTACCCGAAACTGTTCCGGATATGCTTAAGCATTACGATGATTGGGGCGGACCAAGCACTTATCCCCACTTTTCAGCCGGATGGGCAGTAGCAATGGATGCACCTTTCTCCTATACCAAACAGGTTGCTTCAGATTTTGGAGGTGTACGTAACGGAATGATCATTCAATGGCCTGCAGGTATCAAGGCAAAAGGTGAAATTCGTTCACAGTTTGGTCATGTTATTGATATCGCTCCGACTATTTATGAAATTACAAAAATACCAGCACCTAAAATGGTAAATGGAATTGAACAGGATCCGATTGAAGGTACAAGCTTAGCTTATACTTTTAATGATGCCGGCGCAGAAGAGAAACACAATGTACAATACTTTGAGATGTTTGGTAATCGTGGAGTTTATTCGGATGGCTGGCTCGTCAGAACTATACACAGACCAGCATGGTTGCAGAAACCGCTAAACACTCTGCAGGAAGACAAGTGGGAGTTGTACAATACCAACGAAGATTTCAGTCTTGCAAACGATTTGGCTTCACAGAATCCTGAAAAGCTTAAAGAAATGCAAACACTATTTATGAAAGAAGCTGAGAAATATCACGTGTTACCGATTGATGATCGTCTGTTGGAAAGAACCAATGCTGAATTAATGGGAAGACCAACTGTCATGGGTAATAGAAATACCATAACTTACGGCGAAGGCATGAAAGGAATGGGAGTTGATATTTTTATTGACCTGAGAAATACATCTTATACAATCTCAGCTGAAGTCGCTGTAAATGCCAACGGTAACGGTGTAGTCGTATGTCAGGGCGGAAGATTCGGTGGTTTATCTTTCTATGTGAAAAATGGAAAACCTGCATTTAGTTACAACTACCTAGGTCTGGAATCAACCCAGATAATATCAACGGAAGCACTGAAACCAGGAAATTACAAATTAGTTTACGATTTTAAGTACGATGGCGGTGGAATGGGTAAAGGAGGCGTTGGAATAATTATGGTAAATGATAAAAAGGTTGCAGAAAAGAGAATCGAAAAAACTCAACCGGGTATTTTTTCTGTTGATGATTTGGCAGATATAGGGATTGATGACGGTACACATGTCGCTGATTACGGGTCCTCATCTAAATTCAATGGTAAAAT
>JBLNGL010000539.1:0-3816 GCA_050264735.1 Ignavibacteria bacterium
CTCCGTTATGCACTAACATATAATGAGAATGATACTCTTATGTATCAGTATACTGACTCTGCCTATTGGACAGATTTAAAAAGTTGGGGATGTGGGTTTTATCCAAGAACAGGTAAAGGAAGAATGCCTAGCGGGGCCGGAGGGATTGGAACAGTATGGTTAATATTTAATGCTAATTGGCTAAGTACAAACAGTGGTAGCGGGCTAGGAGCTATTGCAGAAATAAATCAAGCTCCGCATTATGCAGAATTAATAGAGGGAACATATGAATTTGCTGTTTCAGTTCATCAGGTTAATGATAGTATAAATGAAATAAGATGGTATTTGGTTGAAGAATATAACAGGTATTGGTTTGGTGGTATTGTCTTTGGTCCAGCGATAAAAGATAAATTTAACGCAATTAATTTTGGTCTCAGAACAGGTGGTTTTACTCAATTTAATATTATTGATGCAGAAGTTGATCTTGGTGAACCAATTGATGTACCTGATGCCCCATGGGAATCATATTATATTCATCAATGGGGTTTCTTTGGAGGAAAGACCGGCGGATGGGCTATGAGTAATAATGATGTTGCTGGTAATGTTACCATATCAGGTAATGCCCCAAATACAGATTGGACAGCTGTTCGGGGTGAATTCTTCACAATTGAAACCGCTCAAAATATGCCGCTTAAAATTACGGGTAATTTAGAATTTTTAGGCGACGGCTTTGATGTATCAGGCAGTTTCAGGGTTGGTTTATTTTATACCCGAGTTGCCGGATGGCTGGAAATAGATTCAACAGATTCAAATTCTTTATACTGGACAGGAACAGATAATTATGCTTCGGGATATCTTTTCATACCTCAATCCGGAAATAATGGTCCTGTTGCCTGGAACGGAAGTAGCGGTACATGGGGTGCAGTCACAGATACAATATGGTATATCCCATCCGGCTATGTTATCGGCAGATCGGTTCCATATCCCCCAGCCGGCGGGGAAGGAGAATATGAATTTGAAATGTCTGTTTCTCCACAAAATGATGGAACTTCTCTAGTGAAGTTTAATATGAAAAAAGAAAATTTTAATTGGATCGTATCCGCTATAGACTATCATAACCCTTTGGTAACCAATAAGTTCAACTCAATTGCTTTTGCTTTTAATGCTGGAAATGATATAACAGCAATAAATATTACTGATGTAGAAATCGATACCCGGACAATTACTAAAGTTGAAAAGATAAATGTTCCTCCAAATCAGTATGCACTTTCTCAAAATTATCCTAACCCATTCAATCCAGCTACGAATTTCGAATTTCGGATTACGGATTTCGGATTTGTAGTCCTTAAAGTATTTGACATTCTTGGAAAAGAAGTGGCTACTTTAGTAAATGAAGAAAAACCTGCCGGTGTTTATAAAATAAAATTTGATGCTTCCGAACTTGCAAGCGGAGTTTATTTATATCAGCTGAGAGCAAATAATTTTATAGATACAAAGAAATTTGTGCTGCTTAAATAATATATTTGGAATATTAGTTAATCCAATGAAAAGGGTATTTTAAAAAAAGTACAAAAATTTAAGACATTTTACATGATTTCTGAAATGCCTGGTAAAAAGATAGTGAGTATACAGGGATATCCACCGGAAAAATCTACATGTATAATTGCGAGATATTTCAATCTTATAACAATCCGGCAATCGAACACTTGGCCCTAAATTGGCCTGCTTTATAATGCTCGCAGCCAAATATATTGGAAATTAAATAGACCTGGATTTCCGGAAAATTTAAGACAATCGATAGGTATAGTTAAATCATGAACAAATTTTTACTGCTTATATTATTTGTTACTCCGTATTTTATTATCCCGCAGGGTATAGTGATTAATGAAATAATGTCTTCTAACCATTCCGCAATCTTCGATGAATATGGTGAAGCATCGGACTGGATTGAATTATATAATAGCGGCTCAACCCAGGTAAACTTAGAAGGATATTTTCTTAGTGATGATTCGCTGAATATTAATAAATGGCAGTTTGGAAATGCAGTTATTGAGCCCGCTGAATACCTGATAGTTTTTGCTTCAGATAAAGATACAAATATTGATTATTGGCATACAAATTTTAAATTAAATGCATCCGGTGAAATAATAATATTAAGTGATCCGGACAGTTCAATTATTGACCAGGTTAGTATACCTCCTTCTATTATAGATATTTCATATGCGAGAATTAGTGATGGTTCCCTTCCCTGGGTTTTCCAGGATCCTTCTCCTGGTTCTGTGAATTCAGGCGCAGAGATAATGGGATATGCGGATTCTGTTTCTGTTTCTTTACCCGAAGGATTTTATTCATCATCAGCATCGGTTGAACTTACTGCCGGTACAAGCGATATTTTTTATACCCTGGATGGCAGTGATCCCGATTCCGGTTCATTAAAATACTCGGGACCGATAAATATAAATGAAACAACTGTTCTTAAAGCAATAAGTAAAAAGGAAAACCATCTCCCTTCGCCTGTCATTTATCGATCTTATTTTATAAATGCGGATACGGACTTGCCGGTTATTTCATTGATTTCAGATCCTTACAATCTTTTTGATCCCGATTCCGGTATATATACCAACTATACAATGGATTGGGAACGTCCGGCACATGTGGAATTTTTTGAAGATGATAAAAGTCTGGGATTTTCAGAAAATTGCGGGATCGAAATTTACGGCAGTCAAAGCGCAAATTGGGATCAGAAGTCTATTACCGTAAAATTTAAAAATGATTACGGCGCATCAAAAATCGAATACCCGCTTTTTCCTGATTTTGATGTTACTACATTTAAAGCATTTGTTCTCAGGAATGCCGGGAATGATTGGCAGTATACGCATATCCGTGATGCTGTAATGCAGACTCTTGTAAAAGACCTGGATATAGATTATGTCGAGTATCGTCCGGCAACTTCTTTCATCAATGGGGAATATTGGGGGATATATAATATCCGTGAAAAAATCAATGAGCATTATATCGCTAACAGGCATGGAGTAGATCCGGATAACATCGACCTGCTGGAAAACAATATGACAGTTATCCAGGGAGACTCCCTGAGTTACCGCGAGCTGATTGATTATATCAGCACAAATGATATGACGACAGATGAAGCATACTCCTATCTCGATTCGGTAATCGATCTGGACGAATGCATACTCTATTTTGCAGCTCAGGCTTATTATGATAATATGGATTGGCCCGGGACCAATATCAAATTCTGGCGGGAGCGAAGTACATCCGGTAAATGGCGCTGGATTCTTTTCGGCCTGGAATTCGGCTTCGGTCTTTATAGTCACGGTGAATGGGAAGATCATATACAATTTATGTTTTCCCCTGTAGAGACACGGTATTCTAATCCGCCATGGGCAACATTTCTCCAGAGGAAATTAATAGAAAACCCGACTGTCCGAAATCGCTTCATTAACCAAATTGCAGATTTGCTGAATACAAATTTTATAAGTGAGCGTGTTATCGAGGTGATTAACAGGCTGGCAAATCATATCTCCAGTGAAATCACAAAGCATAGAGTCCGATGGGATCTTGCCGGTGAAGATCTTGATAAAATGATATCGTTTGCACAGAACCGTCCGGCATATTTGCGCAACCACGTCCGCAATTATTTTAACTGCGGAAATAATGGTGCACTTACAATCAATGCAGCAGAAGGCGGTTCGGTGCAGCTTAACACACTCAGGCTGCAGTCAGGCGATATGCCGTTTAGCGGGATTTATTTCCAGGGCAACGAAATCCATCTGGAAGCAATCCCGGCTTCCGGTTATAAATTTGACGGGTGGAGCG
>JBLNGL010000540.1:0-3673 GCA_050264735.1 Ignavibacteria bacterium
TATCTATCATCTTTCCACGAGGAATTAGTCCAGGATTTCTTCCAAGAAGAACACAAATCGCATTTTCTACTTGAATAATTGATTGTTCAATAAATGGAATTTGAGATTTTGCAAACCAGTATTCTGATTCAAGCTGGCTTATTTCAACTTGCGAGATATCCCCTTTGTCCCATCTCTGTTGAAACAGTTCTAAAGATTTGGCTCTTGACTCGACAGTTCGATTTGCAATTTCGAGCTGGCTGTCGAGAGAGAGAAGATCAAAATAAGCATTTGCAATTTGCGAAGTGATTGTAAGTATAACACCTCTTCTTACTTCATCGGCGGTAAGCAGGTTTGCCATTGCAGCTTCGTTTGATCTTCTTACTTTGCCCCAGATATCTATTTCCCAGAAAGTAGATAAATCCAAGTTGAATCTGTTATCGCGGTATTTAGTTCCCTGAAAGCTGGATTCACCTGTCTGAGCTGAAGCGCCGGCATTAAATTTTGGAAAGTAGTCGGATTTAGCAACACCGTACAGTCCCATAAACTCATCAACTCTTGCTGCGGCAATTTTAATATCATTATTTTCATGAATGGCAGTTGTAATGAGATGAGTAAGAACTGTATCGCCAAACAACTCCCACCAGGTTGTATCCGCTAAAGCAATTGCAAGACTGTCTTCTATGGTAATTTGCCTTTGGGTAATTAACGTATCAGGAGCTTCCATATCCGGTCGAACATAATCCGGACCGACGGAACATCCTGCAATGACAATAACTATTAAAAGAAGAGGGATTATTTTTTTAAGCATCATCATTCTCCTTTCTCCTCTGAATGCGGATTTTGCGGACCTGTTTCGGGAGAAGGCATTTTAGATTTTTTATCACGAACAAAATATTTTTCAACCATTACAAACAGAGACGGGATAATGTAGATTGCAAGAGAAGTAGCAATCAACAGTCCTGAAAACACTGCTAATCCCATCACTTTTCTCGATTCTGCTCCTGCACCGGCAGCCGTTACAAGCGGCACTACTCCAAGAATAAAAGCGAATGATGTCATCAATATAGGGCGGAGACGAAGTTTTGCAGCATCAAGCGCTGCAGCAACCACCTCTACACCTTCTTCCTTTTTCATCTTCGCAAATTCAACAATAAGTATTGCGTTTTTAGCTGCCAATCCGATTAGCGTCACAAAACCAATTTGTGCAAACACATTGTTAACATAACTATCGCTGAAAAATCTTCCGACCCAAAGTCCAATCATCGCTCCGAATACTGCGAACGGCACACCAAGCAAAACACTCATTGGCAGCGACCAGCTTTCATATTGAGCCGAAAGAATCAGGAAAACAAAAAGCAATGCGAAAACGAAAACAATCGCACCCGAACCTGCTGCCTTGACTTCCTGATAAGACATATTTGCCCAATCATAACCCCAACCTTGCGGAAGGACTTGTGCGGCTACTTCCTGAAGTACCTCGATTGCCTGCGTTGAAGTATAACCAGGGGCCGGCACACCCGTAATTTCAGCAGTACGGAATAAATTAAATCTATTTGTAAACTCAGGTCCGTTTATTGGTTCCATTTTTATCAGTGTACTCAGCGGCACCATACTTCCCTGATTATTCCGAACAAAAAACTGACTGAGATCCCAAACTTTGTTACGAAAATTACCTTCAGCAGAAAGATAAACTTTGTAAGTTCTTCCAAACCTGTTAAAGTCATTTATATAATTTGCACCTAGCAAAGAACCAAGAGTTGTATTCACATCTGCGATGGTAACTCCCTGCTTCAGAACTTTATCCCGGTCAACACTCGCAAATTGCTGCGGTACATTAGTTCTGAAGAATGTTGCTATTCTGCCTATTTCCGGTCTTTTTCTTGCTTCAGCAATAAATCTTTCGACCTGGTTACCAAGATCCTGCGGTGTATTGCCGCTTTTATCCTGCAGCATGAAAGTGAATCCTGCACCTGTACCTAAACCCTGGATTGCAGGCGGACCGAAAACATATACAATTGCTTCAGGAATTTCTGCAGCAAATCTTTTATTTAGTCCTTCAATCATTTCGAATGATCTCTCGGAAGTTTCGGTTCTCTCACCCCATTCCTTTAAGGAAATAAAGAAGCCGGCAACGTTTGAACTTACCACATTTGATATGATACTGTAGCCGGCAATCGTTGTGTAATTGTCAATCCCTTTAGTTTCCGCAAGAATTTTTTCTACTTTCTTACAAACCTCATCTGTTCTTTGTAACGAACTGGCATCAGGCAGCTGAAGATTTATCAAAAAATATCCGTTGTCTTCCTCAGGTACGAATCCGCCCGGAACTCTTCTGAACAAAATGATAGTTACAAATAATACGATTCCTATAAAAATTATGCTCCTTGAAATTTTTCTTATAAGTATTCCCGTAAGTGAAAGATAACTCCCGGTGAATTTGTCGAATACTTTATTGAACCACTTATAAAATTTATCAAGGAAAGATTTTTTACCTCCTTTTGGTTTTAACAACATTGCAGCAAGTGCAGGACTTAGCGTTAGTGCATTGAATGCAGAGAATAAAACCGAGACGGCAATCGTAATTGCAAACTGCTGATACAGCCTTCCTGTTATTCCTCCCATAAACGCTACAGGGACGAATACCGCAGCAAGTATAAGGGCAATAGCTACAACCGGACCAGAAACTTCTTTCATTGCCTGAACCGTGGCTTCTTTAGGCGTCATTCCATGTTCGATATGATGCATCACCGCTTCAACAACGACGATTGCATCGTCAACAACAATTCCAATTGCAAGCACCATTCCCAAAAGGGATAGTGTATTTATCGAAAATCCTAACATTGGGAATACAATGAATGTTGAAATCAGTGAAACGGGAACAGTGAGAAGAGGAATTAATGTTGCCCGCCAATTCTGCAGGAAAATAAATACAACAAGTATTACAAGAAGCACAGCTTCGAAGAGAGTGTGTACAATTTCAGTTATTCCTTCTTCAATCGGAAGAGTGGTATCAAGAGAAATTTCATAAACCATTCCCGGCGGAAAATTCTTTGATAATTCGTGAACTGTTTCTTTTATTTTTTCAGCAACCTCAATTGCATTTGAACCGGGCAATTGATAAACAGCAATTACCGCTGCAGGCTTTCCGTTATTCCTGCCAATCTGATTATAAAGAAGGGTTCCGAGTTCAATTCTTGCTATGTCTTTAAATCTTAATTGAGAGCCATCCGGGTTAGTACGAACAATTATTTCACCGAATTCGTTTTCGTTGAGAAGCCTTCCCTGCGTTCTTACTGTATATGTAAAATCGGTTCCTGTGGGTGCAGGCGGACCACCGATCTGACCAGCAGGACTAATTACGTTTTGATCCTGTACTGCTTTAACAAGATCGGGAACACCCAGTCCAAGCTTCCCAAGGATATCAGGCTTTACCCAAATCCGCATAGCATAATCGCTTCCGCCAAATAATTTTACATCTCCTACTCCCTGGGTTCTCCTCAAATAGTCATTTATGTTTATCGAAGCATAGTTGCTTAAGAAGTTATTATCAAACTGGCCTTCAGGTGATTTTAAAGTTACGAGCATTAAAGGAAAAACAAGAGATTTTTTTACAGTTACACCATAGTTTTTAACCGAACCAGGTAAACTTGCATTAGCCTGGGAGACACGATTTTGAGTGAGTACGTTTGAC
>JBLNGL010000541.1:0-2967 GCA_050264735.1 Ignavibacteria bacterium
TTGTTTTTTCAACATCATCCGGATGAACCAGCTCTAAAAACTTCCTGCCTTCTAACTCAGCCGCAGTATAACCTAAAGTTTTCTCCCATTCGGGATTCAACCTGCGGAAATAACCATCAGCATCAGCAATACAAAGCAAATCCAGACTTGAGGTAAAATATCTATCCAGCTCATCTTTACTTTTATGAAGCCGGTGCGTAATACTATTATTAATACTTTTCGACTTGTAACCTTTTTTCATATTATTACTCAATTTTATAACTTTTTAATTTAATAAGAATGAATAACTTTTCCCCTGCGGACAATAAGGGTTTTCACAGTTTTAATTAAAATCATACATTTTTTCACCTTTATAATGGACTTCATATCAAATTATTTTTCAGAATATTATTATTTATTAATAACTCCTTATATCCGGTATTAATCAACTTCCCGGATAAATATATACATTTGGAATTGCGGAAAGTGTCGATGGAATTCTTGGGAGGGAAATGCGTGCACGCAGTTTCACTAATAATGTCTAATTCCAAACCCGCATGATTACAGAATATTAAATAGTTGCTCACCAATCACCCAAAAATAAGTAAGCACTACCTGCTAACTCAATCGGAAACTCAGGAACCTTACAGAACAGCTAACGTATTAATTTTAAACATTGAAAAGAAATGACGTTCGTTATATTAATTTTTTATCAAGGTTTTAATAAATAATACGACAAATTTTTTTAAATACCTATTTCAAAGTAATAAAAAATAAAACACCCCCGGATCATCGTTCCGTTTTTAATAGAACATTTCTTAGATTTAGTAATTGCAATGGGGGTAAAAGTTTGACTTCCTGATAAAAATCGAATTCTGCAGTGATTGTTTCCGGCCCCTGCTAAATGCATGTCTTGAATACTGGGCCGCGAAGGATTCTTATGGTATTACCCCGAGGCTAAAAGCAGTATATTTTTTGAAAAATGAAGGGAAGGCATTGTTGATTTTGACAAGATTAGAATTTTAAAGAATATGGCCGCAGAAACTTCCGATAAAAATATTAAGAATCTAATTATGCAATTGAATGGACATTTGAATTCAATTACCATAAAAGGTAATTTCGGTGAAGATTATTTTACCAATTCATTAAATGAAGGTAAAAAAATTCTGGAACGGTTAAGCTTTTCGACAAAATTAAATTTTATAGAAAGGGTAATAAATGTTTTTTTTAACCAATCTAAAATATCCTGCATGGCAGATTCAACTGCATTTAAATCTTGTCCAAAGAAAACAGAAATCTTCTGCCTGCCTGTATACAAGGAAAACTGCAGTTGAAGGTTTTTGTTTATTTATCTTATTTATTATCTTATTTTCTTTTCCAGGATTAGCTCAAGAAAATAAGGCATCATATTTACAAGCCGATGTTTACCTTACAACAAAAAATATCAATGACAGAATTACAAAAAAGGAATCATTAAAATTTGAGCCTCTTGAGCAGCCTGACGAACATACGCCCACGATAATTTTAGATAGGGACAAGACATTTCAAACAATTGTCGGAATTGGCGGAGCGCTGACAGATGCCTCCGCAGAAACGTTTTATAAATTACCGGCAGAGAAGCAGCAGGAGATTCTTACGGCATTTTTTAATGACGAAACAGGAATCGGTTTCTCTCTCTGCAGAACGAATATTCACAGCTGCGATTTTTCCAGCGAAAGCTATGTTTATGCCGACAGCGGAGATACAAATCTTGAGAATTTTAGTATTGATCATGATCTAAAATACAAAGCACTTTTCATCAAAGCTGCTGTGGAAAGTTCAGGAAACAAACTTAAAATGTTTGCTTCCCCATGGAGTCCTCCTGCATGGATGAAGACAAATAAGAATATTCTTCAGGGAGGCAAATTAATGCCGGAATACAATCAAACATGCTCAGATTATTTTGTATAGTTAGTAAAGGAATATGATAAAATCGGTATTCCGATGTGGCGGTTATCAGTTCAAAATGCACCTATGGCAGTCCAGACATGGGAGTCCTGCATCTTTACGGCATCTGAAGAGAGGGACTTTGTAAAAAATTATCTCGGTCCGGCGTTAAAAAATTCCGGATTGGAAAAAATAAAACTAATAATATGGGATCACAGCCGCGGAATAATGTATCAGCGCGCCAAGGTAGTCTATCACGATCCCGAAGCATCAAAATATGTATGGGGAACAGGCTTTCACTGGTACGTTGGAGATCACTTTGATAATGTAAGGCTTGTTCATCATGCATATCCTGATAAGGAACTTATCTTTACCGAAGGCACCGAAGCAAATTTCGACGCCAAAAGAGTTAATGAATGGCAATGGGGCGAATTCTTCGGCAGGAATATGATTATGGATCTGAATAACTGGGCTTCTGGATGGGTTGCCTGGAATGTTATTCTTGATGAAAAGGGAGGACCCAACCATGTCGGAAACTACTGCATGGCACCTATCATATGCGATACAAAGTCAGGTGAACTTACTTATATGAATTCATTTTATTACATCGGGCATTTTTCCAAATTTATCCGTCCGGAAGCAAAAAGAATAGTCGGTTCATCAAATTCAGATGACTTATTGGCAACAGCATTTATTAATCCTGATGGGAAAATTGCCGTTGTGGTTCTTAATCAGACCGAGAAAGATTTAGAATTCAATACTTGGCTTGAGGGAAAAAGCATCAAAGCTATAAGTCCGGCTCATTCAATACTATCCTTGGTTTTATACTAAATAATTTTTGTATTGCATAGCATTATTTAATTTTATTTGGATAACACCAGGTAGATATATTAATAAGGTTTAGATCTTAGGATAGTGATTTTCTGAGCCCTACATTTTTCCATAACTTAGCAAACGGTTATAGTTTAAATCAAAAAAATAACGTTCTAATAAGATCAGATTAATTTTTTATATTCTCACAGGTCGTCATATTTCGCAGCGGTATAGATTTAGGGACAGTAA